>NZ_JBEMBC010000015.1:0-50089 GCF_040274425.1 Carnobacterium sp. | reverse complement strand
GACTTATGCACATAGCATAAGTCTAAAACAAATATGTTTTTATTTTTTACACTGTCTACTTGACAGGGACCAGTTCAGAACGGCTTGTTTTTTTTTGATTGTGAAAATGATAAGTATCCTTAAAAGAGTGCTTGAAATAAAAGGTAGTAACCATTAAAGTTGAACTGTGGCTTTAATGGTTATATATGAAAAAGATTATTTGTAAACAGGAATAGATAGTTCAACAATATGTGGTGCATGCAAGATATCAACATTGTCTAATGTTGTTTCAAGTATATTTTCTATCGCAAAGCTAATTTCCGCATTTTTTATACTGCGCACTTTGTTTAGTAAAAGAACATCTTTATGCGTTGGAGCACCTGAATAAATAACAGTAGTCGGACCTAGAGAAAAAACTTTCACAAAATTAGCATCAGTATTTTCTAGTTGTTCCATCACTAGTTCAGAATGATTATTTGTAACGTCTATTAGTTTCATAATCTTTCACCTCTTCTATACCGGTTAGGTTACAAATATTATATAATTAAAAACACAACAATTCAAAACATTTTAACTTCTTAGTCAGTACTAGTTGAGAAAAGATAACGTTGATACATCATAAGGAGGTTAGTTTTTTGAATATTTATAAATTTATAACTCGGTTGTCTAATCAATTTTCGTCTATTCAATTGATTGTGTTGTATTATTTTATTGTCGTCATAGCTGCTAGCATCCTTTTGGCGTTACCTATATTTAGGAACCCGGGGATGGAACTATCTTTTATTGATTTGATTTTTACAGCCGTTAGTACTGTTAGTGTAACAGGGCTAGCTACAATTAATTTGGGAGAAACCTATAATTTAGCCGGTGTGATTCTTATGCAATTTTTATTTATGCTAGGAAGTTTAGGGGTAATGATGGTTTCGACTTCCTTTATGCTCATTAGAAGAAAAAAGGTTTCCTTAAAGCAGCGACAACTTATCATGACAGATATGAACCAACCCAGACTGAGTGGAACAGTTCGATTGATACGTAATACTGTGCTTATAATTCTAGGATTTGAATTTATTGGCGGTTTGATTTTAAGTACTTACTTTTTCTTTTTTTCAAACTGGCCATTAAAAGAAGTTCTATTCCAAGGATTTTTTACGAGTTTTTCAGCAGTTGCAAATGTCGGTGTAGATCTTACAGGGCAAGTGTTGATTCCTTTTCATAATGATTATTTTGTTCAATTCATTATTATGCTGTTGATCATTGTAGGTGGAATCGGTTTTCCAGTATTATTAGAAATTAAAGATTTTTTACAGTATCATAAAATGAAAAAGATGTTGCCTTTTCGTTTCTCTTTATTTACTAAAATTACAGTCTTTTCCTTCTTTATCTTATTATTCGGTGGAGCGATTTGTATTTGGTTGTTAGAATACAATCAGTTTTTTAAAGGAATGTCGTTTACAGAAAGTGCTTTTTATTCTTTCTTTTATTCGGTCACTACTAGAAATGCAGGTCTAATGACAACGTCGTTAGGTAATTTTAGTGAAGGAAGCTTATTGCTGTTTTCTATTTTGATGTTTATTGGAGCAAGTCCTAGTTCTGTAGGTGGTGGTATACGAACTACTACGTTAGCAATTGTGATGGTTTACTTAATTTCTTTTATTAGAGGACATGATCAAGTTTCGTTATTTAAGCGTCGCATTGAGCGAGACGATGTTCAAAAATCGATTACGGTTTTTATTTTATCTATGGTTTTGTGTCTATTTAGTATCATGGTGTTAAGTGTCAGTGAATCACATGATCTGATTACGCTTATTGTAGAGGTGACTTCGGCGTTTGGAACAACCGGATTGTCATTAGGCATAACGCCTACTCTTACAGTGGTAGGCAAATTGATTATTATTGTGCTGATGTTTATTGGAAGAATAGGAATGTTGTATATGTTGATGCTGTTGGTTCCTAAACATAAAGATGATAAAAATTATCATTACCCAACTGAAAAAATCATTATAGGATAAAACCAATAAAAGAGATCACGATCAAGTAATGAAAACTTGATCGTGATCTCTTTTTATTTTTAATTACTACTCATTATTCTAGTTACAACTAGGATTAATCTGCAGTGTCTGGTTCTTCAACTTCTTCAACAGTAGGTTCTGCTAAATCAGTTTCTTTTGCTTCTACAATAAGATTTCCTTCTTGATCTGTTTTTGCCACTAATTCTTTTACAGAAGGATAATCAAGATAAAAATCAGCAATACGATCTTCAATTTGTTCTTGGATGACACGACGTAAAGGACGAGCGCCTAGTTTTGGATCATAGCCTAATTCGACTAATTTTTCTTTAGCTGACTGGTCAACTTCTATGGATAGACCTTGATGTTCGAGCATATCATTCACATCTGCTATCAATAGATCTACAATATACAATAAGTTTTCTTTTGTAAGTGAGTTAAATTCAACGATTCCATCAAAACGGTTAATAAACTCAGGTTTGAAGTAATCCGTTAAATGATTTAACACAGATTTTTGAGTACCAGAAGCGGCAGCACCAAAACCAACACTTGCTTCTACATTACCAGTACCCGCATTACTTGTCATAATAATAATGGTATCTTTGAAGCTCACCGTACGTCCTTGAGCATCGGTTAATCTGCCATCGTCTAAAATTTGTAGGAACATATGCAAAACATCTGGATGAGCTTTTTCAATTTCATCTAATAAAATGAGACTATAAGGATTGTGACGGACTTTTTCAGTCAACTGACCTGCTTCATCATAGCCAACGTATCCTGGAGGGGAACCAATCAATTTAGAGACACTATGTTTCTCCATATATTCACTCATATCAAAACGGATATAAGCGTCCTTACTACCGAAAAGTTCTAGCGCTAATTGTTTAGCTAATTCAGTTTTTCCGACCCCTGTAGGACCAACGAAAAGGAAAGAACCGATTGGACGATTTTTACTATTAAACCCTATTCGATTCCTACGTATTGCCCTAGAAACTTTTTCAATTGCTTCGTCTTGTCCAATAACATTTTTCTTCAAATCTTCTCCTAGATTGCGCAATTGTTCTTGTTCTTTTTCCTTTAATTCGCCTACTGGAATATTTGTTTTCATTTCAATGATTTCAATCATATCTTGTTCCGTTACAGTAGGTTCATCTGAATCTGGTTTTTGCTGATCGCGCATGGTAGCGAATTTTTTAGCTTGATCACGGTAGAAAGCAGCTTTTTCATAATCTTCTTGCTGTAGAGCTAATTGTTTTTGTTGAGCAGCTTCTGCGATTTTATCTTCTAATTGTTTAGGATCAACGACTTGTATCGTTAGGTTCTTTTTAGAACCTGATTCATCTAATAAATCGATTGCTTTATCCGGCAAAAAACGATCCTGAATATAACGATTAGAAAGGTTTACGGCGCTTGTGATTGCTTCATCCGTGTAATGAACATGGTGGTAATCTTCATATTTTTTTTGCAACCCTTTAAGAATGGTAATCGTCTCTTCAACAGACGGTTCGCTTACACGTACAGGTTGCATACGACGTTCCAAAGCAGCGTCTTTTTCAATTGTACGATACTCTCTTAAAGTTGTTGCTCCAACCATTTGCAATTCACCACGTGCAAGAGCGGGTTTCAGCATATTTCCAGCATCCATACTTCCTTCTGCACTTCCGGCTCCAACAATCTCATGAACTTCATCAATAAATAAAATAATTTGTGGGTTTTTCTTTAATTCATCCATTAATTGTTGCATCCGTTCTTCGAATTGTCCACGAATACCAGTTCCTTGAACTAATGAAGCGACATCTAATCGAATAACTTCTTTACCTAATAATTTTTGAGGAACATCACCGTCAACAATTTTTTGTGCTAAGCCTTCTACAACAGCAGTTTTACCAACACCAGGTTCTCCGGTTAAGACAGGATTGTTTTTAGTACGGCGATTTAAAATTTCAATTACGCGTTCAATTTCCTTGTCGCGCCCTATAACTGGATCAATGGCACCTGATCGAGCAGCTTCAGTTAAATTTGTTCCATATTCACCTAAAAGACCAGGTTTCTTATTAATAGGTGGCTGTCCTCCAGAACCGTTTTGAGTGGGAGGGAAGTCAGGATTATTTTGTTGGAAATTATTGTTTTGTGCATTTTGCATCGAACGGAAAAATTGATCTAAGTTACCAAAACCAAATGGGTCTTGTGGTGTGCGACTGTTTCTAATTTCTCCACGATTTTGTGCATCTTTAATAAGTTGATAACAATTTTGGCAAACATCTAATTGGCCTTTTTGACCATTCATATTGGTGTATAAATGAATAGTTGCTTCGCGTTGGTTACAATTTTGACATAGCATTTCAGCACAACCTTTCATATAATCGGTTAGTTAAGAAAATAAAAGACCAAGCAATTAATTGACCATTACTGACCTTTCATGATTAACATTATACACTGACCTTTTTTTGCTTTCAAGTAATTGATACTATAAATTTTTAGTAGTTTCCATTAAACTATTGATATTCAAGATAAATAAAAAATAAAGCAAGGATGTTTTTAAAAATGACAAAAGAAGAACTGCAAATGAAGATGGATGAATTAGTTCAAGGTAAAGTTGATAATATAACAATTGAAAAAAATGATTTTATGGTTTTTCGCGAAATTTGGATTAACCATGAAAAAAAAGACCAGATTATTGGAGAAGCTCTGCATAATGGAAATATCATTTATCGGTATAGGTCAAACTAAAGAGTAGCAAATCAAAATTAGGAAATAATAGTTGTTTAAATGAGCGAAAAATGGTATTCTAGTAAATTGTAAGGGCTGTATCAAATGTTTTACTGAAAAAGAATGTTATTGACAGTTAAAACTGGATGTAGTTCTCAAAAATAATATTTATTAAAGGGGATTTTTAATTATGGAAAAACGCGAATTTCACGTAGTAGCTGAAACAGGTATCCATGCACGTCCAGCAACATTATTAGTACAAACAGCAAGTAAATATAGCTCAGATATCAACTTAGAATACAAAGGTAAATCTGTAAACTTAAAATCAATCATGGGCGTTATGTCTTTAGGTGTTGGCCAAGGAGCTGACGTAGTTATCTCTGCTGACGGTTCTGATGAATCTGAAGCTCTTGCAGGAATCGAAGAAACAATGAAGAAAGAAGGCTTAGCTGAATAATGGTTGAAAAATTAAAAGGGATCGCAGCAAGTGACGGTATTGCAGTAGCAAAAGCTTACTTACTAACTGAGCCCGATTTAACTTTCAACAAAATTTCAGTTGAGAACTCTGATTCAGAAATTGACCGCTTAAAATCGGCATTAAACGAAGCATCAAAAGAACTTGAGATCATTCGATCTAAAGCAGCAGAATCTTTAGGCGAAAAAGAAGCCCAAGTTTTTGATGCTCATTTAATGGTTCTTTCTGACCCAGAATTAATCGGGAGCATCGAAAGCTCAATCGTTGACAATAGAATCAATGCAGAGAGTGGTTTGAAAGAAGTAACAGATATGTTTATTGGTATGTTTGAGGCCATGGAAGATAACCCTTACATGCAAGAACGTGCAGCCGATATCAAAGATGTTACTAAACGAGTATTGAGCCACTTGTTAGGTGTCAAACTTCCTAATCCTTCAATGATCGATGAAGAAGTGATTGTGGTTGCACATGACTTAACGCCAAGCGATACTGCTCAATTAAATCGTCAATTTGTAAAAGCCTTTGTTACAGATATTGGTGGACGTACATCACATTCAGCTATCATGGCTCGTTCGTTAGAAATTCCTGCAATTGTAGGAACGAAAGAAATCACTTCTTTTGTTAAAGAAGGAGATCTTATCATCATCGATGGTTTAGAAGGTGATGTAATCGTTCACCCTGAATCAGCAGATGTTGCAACTTACGAGACAAAAGCAAAAGCTTTTGCTGATCAAAAAGCTGAGTGGGATAAATTAAAAGATGAACCAACAATAACTGCAGATGGAAAGCACATTGAACTAGCTGCAAATATTGGGACTCCAAAAGATCTAGTGGGAGTAAAAAGCAACGGCGGGGAAGCTGTTGGATTATACCGTACAGAATTCCTTTATATGGATTCACCTGATTTTCCTACAGAAGAAGCTCAGTTTGAAGCCTATAAAGAAGTTTTAGAAGGTATGGAAGGCAAAGCTGTTGTTGTTCGCACAATGGACATTGGTGGCGATAAAGAATTGCCTTACCTAACATTGCCACATGAAATGAATCCTTTCCTAGGGTACCGTGCAATTCGTATTTGTTTAGCACAACCGGACATGTTTAGAACACAATTACGTGCATTATTACGTGCGTCTGTTTTTGGACAATTACGTATTATGTTCCCGATGATTGCGACTTTGCAAGAGTTCCGTCAAGCTAAAGGAATGCTTATGGAAGAGAAAGCTAAATTAGTAAGTGAAGGCGTAGACGTTTCAAATGATATCGAAGTTGGTATCATGATTGAAATTCCTGCTGCTGCTGTTATTGCAGATAAATTTGCTAAAGAAGTTGATTTCTTCAGTATTGGTACAAATGATTTGATTCAATACACTATGGCTGCTGATCGTATGAACGAACGCGTTTCTTACCTTTACCAACCATATAACCCATCAATTTTACGTTTAATCAAAAATGTTATTGATGCTTCTCATAAAGAAGGAAAATGGACTGGTATGTGTGGAGAAATGGCTGGAGATCAAACAGCTGTGCCACTTCTTGTAGGATTAGGACTAGACGAATTTTCTATGAGTGCTTCAAGTATTCTTAAAACACGTAGTCTAATGAAACGTTTAGATACAAAACAAATGGCTGAGTTAGCTGATAAAGCAATCAATGATTGTGATACTGCTGATGAAGTTGTAAAACTTGTTGAAGCGTACACTAAATAAAGACAGTTAAGCACAAGAATCTAGTTGATTCTTGTGCTTTTTTTGTAGGTATTTCATTAAAATGAATGCGTTCTACGTATTAGAACTGATATACTAGAATCAAATAAGTTAAGGGAGAGGATGCAAATGACAAAAACTATTGGATTTATTGGGACTGGGGTTATGGGTTCTTCAATTGTCAAACACTTATTAGCGGCTGACTATGCCGTAACAGTATACAACCGCACGAAGAGTAAGGCGGATGAATTGATTCAGTTAGGAGCTAAATGGGCTGACTCACCAGCTGAAGTAACGACTAAGAGTGAAATTGTTTTTACAATTGTTGGGTATCCGCAAGATGTAGAACAAACTTATTTTGGCGAAAAAGGAATTTTTGCAACAGCAACCCAAAAACATATTTTAGTGGATATGACAACAAGCACACCCACATTAGCTCAAAAAGTGTATCAAGAAGGTAAGGAACGAGGAATTGAAGTTCTAGATGCTCCCGTATCTGGAGGAGACCTAGGTGCTAAGAATGGAACGTTGACCGTTATGGTTGGCGGAGAAGAAAGTACCTATAAAAAAGTAGAATCTATATTTAACACATTTTCTGCTAAAGTCAATTTACAAGGTGGAGCGGGCAGTGGACAGCACACAAAAATGGCGAACCAAATTATGATTGCCGGTACAATGATGGGAATGGCAGAACTTTTAGCCTATGCTAATGCTGCAGATTTAGACCTTGACAAAGTATTGGATACTGTTGGAGGAGGAAGCGCACAAAATTGGTCATTATCGAATTACGGACCAAGGATTCTTAAAGAAGATTATACAGCAGGTTTTTTTGTAAAACACTTCATCAAGGACTTGAAAATTGCGTTAGATGAGTCTGAACAGATGGATTTAGATTTGCCTTCTACACGTTTAGCCAAACAACTATATGAAGAACTAGCGCTAAATGGTTTTGAAAATGATGGAACACAGGCTATTATTAAGTTATGGTGGCCAGAAGGAAAACGCCCATAAAAAAAACATTAAAAAGAGAAATAAAAAAACACATCAGACCTAAGTATCATTTGCTTATGGACTGATGTATTTTTTTATGAAAGATTATAAAGTTTTCGTATGAAAGGCCATATAGCTCTTCAATCGTTTAACAGCTTCTACTAAGTTTTCCATACTGGCAGCATAACTTATACGGATGTAACCTTCACCGGCATCTCCAAAAGCTGAACCGGGAATTAAAGCTAGCTTATTTTTTTCAGCTAAATCCACACAAAAATCCATACTATTTTGGATGTGCTTTTTCGGAATTTTTGCAAAAAGATAAAAAGCGCCATTGGGACGTGCTACTTCAAATCCTAATTGAATCAATTCTTCAAAAAGATAATCTCTTCTCTTCTGGTATTCTTTTTTCATAGGAAGGGCATCATCTATTCCGACAGTTAAAGCAGCTAAAGCAGCTTTTTGAGAAATAGAAGTGGCGCACGTAACTAAATATTGGTGTACTTTAATAATTTGTGCAGTAAGTTCTTTTGGCGCAAAGATAAACCCAATTCTCCAACCGGTCATGGCATGTGACTTTGAAAGACCATTAATCACAATGGTTTGTTCTCTTAAGTACTCGGCAATAGAGACGTGCTCATTGTCGTAAGTTAATTCACTATAAATTTCATCGCTAATAACAAATAGGTCATGTCTTTTTAGAACATCAGCAAGAGCTTTAATTTCTTCTCGAACGTAAGTTATACCAGTTGGGTTATTTGGATAGTTTAAAATAATTGCTTTTACAGAGGTACCATGTTCTGTCATTACATCCTCAATCATCTGAGGAGTTAAGACAAAACCATTTACACTTGTGTCAATAAAAATAGGTGTTGCTTGGCTTAAAGTGATCAAAGGTTCATACCCAGGGAAAATAGGGGAAGGCACTAAAATTTTATCGCCTGGGTTTAAAATAGCTAATAAAGAAGCGGAGATAGCCTCAGTAGCACCAATGGTTACTAAAACTTCATTTGTAGGATCGTAAGAAAGAGTATATTTCTTTTTAAGAAACTCAGAAGCTGCCACTCGTAGCTGAATATCACCAGCCATACCTGTATAATGTGACTCATTGTTGTTAATAGCTTCTATAGCTGCTTCTTTAATATGATCGGGTGTATTGAAGTCTGGCGCTCCTAAAGTTAATTTAAGCATGCCTTCTATTGGTGACACACGTTCATCAAATTTTCGGATATCTGAAACTTCAATTTTATAGACTTGATTGTTAAAGTGCTCTTGTAATGAATTCATTAATTTGGTGCCCCCTTTTCGATAATGTATTTCAACTATATTAACATAAGTTCTTTCAAAGATTCGACTTTTTTTGTATAAAGATTATTTTTTTATGAAAATAGAGTGAGTTTAATGTCTTTTATATAAAATTCTGGTAGAATGATTACTGAGTTAAGTTTGAAAGGGGCACGAAACTATGACAACTTCACAATTAGTAGGAATTATTCGCCGATTGGAAGCTATGCTAGAAGATACAGAAAGTGAAGTTCAAGTTCGTCGATTTGAAAAAGAAGGAAACGAACGTTGTGTTATTACTTATGATGCAAAAACTGAAACATTTGAATTATTAGAGACTTCTACTCAACAAGTTTATCAATTTGATGATGTAGACTTAGTTGCTATGGAAATATTTGAATTACTTCAAGATTAAAATAGCCTGTTAAAGACATACGAAAAAATTCTTTCAAGAATTTTTTCGTATGTCTTTTTTTGTTTATTTTCAAGCTAGTATTTTTTTTAATATTCGTTATACTAGTAATACGTATAATTAAAAATGTATGAGATGGAGATTGCTTAAACCTCATAAATAACGGGAAATAATTTAGCTAGAAAAGGAGACAAACGATGAAAAACCATTTGCAAATAGGGATATTAGGCTTTGGAACAGTTGGAAGTGGTGTGTTGCGTATATTGAAACACCATGAACCAAAATTAAATCAAGTGACCGGTGTCTCTTTAAAAGTAAAAAAAGTTTTAGTGCGCGATATTGATAAAAAGCGAGGCGCAATTGCTGAGGGTATTGAGTTGACTCTGGATGTCGACGAGATTGTAAACGACCCAGAAATAGATATTGTAGTAGAGGTTATGGGGAGTATTGATGAAGCAAAAATGTATATTAAAAAAGCATTGATAGCTGGAAAACATGTTGTCACAGCGAATAAAGATTTAATTGCGCTGCACGGAAATGAATTGGTAGCATTAGCAAAAGCGAACCAGTGTGATTTGTACTATGAAGCTAGTGTTGCTGGTGGAATTCCAATTTTACGTACGATAGTAGATAGTCTTGCTTCAGATGAGATCCAAAAAGTTTTTGGAATTGTTAATGGAACAACGAACTTTATTTTGTCAAAAATGACGAGTGAAGGAAAAACTTATGAAGAAGCTTTAAAAGAAGCTCAAGAATTAGGTTTTGCAGAAAGCAATCCAACAAATGATGTTGATGGAATAGATGCTGCACGCAAAATGGTTATATTGACGCGTTTAGCTTTTGGCATGAATGTTGAATTAGATCAAATTGAAACAAAAGGAATTCGAAATTTACAACAAGAAGACATTCAAATGGCTGGAAAATTAGGTTATAAAATCAAATTGATTGGTTCAGCGATTCAAATCGAAGGAAATATAAGTGTGGATGTCGGTCCAGTACTTGTACCAGCTAATCATCCATTGGCAAGTGTTCAAAATGAAAATAATGCTGTTTTTGTCGTTGGTGCAGCGGTTGGGGAAACGATGTATTATGGCCCTGGCGCCGGTGAGTTGCCAACAGCAAATAGCATCGTCAGTGATGTGATAACTGTGGCGAAGAATATCCAGTTAGGTACGAGTGGCAATGTCTTTAGTTCCTACCAACATGAAACAAACCTTGCAAAAGATTCTGAAGTAAGCAATAAATATTATATTGCTATTGAGATGCAAGATAAAACTGGTCAATTTTTAGCTTTAGCAAAAGTATTCAGCCAATGTGATAGCGGTTTTGACCAAATTATTCAGCAACCACATTCAAATGAAACGGCAAAAGTAGTAATCGTGACACATGAAATAAATAAATCGCAACAAAAAGAAATTTTGAAAGCACTCAAAGAGTCAAAGGATATGGATCTTCTTGTTTGTTTTAAAGTAATGGAGGGGAAATAATGTATCAAGGTTTGCTTGAAAAATATAAAGAACTATTACCGGTCACAGATAAAACGCCTATGATTTCTCTCTATGAAGGAAACACGCCTTTAATTCCACTAACGAATCTTTCGAAAGAACTCGGGATTGATCTATATGGAAAATACGAAGGGTTGAATCCTACTGGTTCATTTAAAGATCGTGGAATGGTTATGGCCGTAGCGAAAGCAAAAGAAGAAGGAGCGAAAGCAATCATTTGTGCGTCTACTGGGAATACCAGCGCTGCAGCTGCAGCATACGCTACACGAGCTGGTTTAAAAGCGTACATCGTCATTCCAGATGGAAAAATAGCTTTAGGTAAATTAGCTCAAGCAGTCATGTATGGAGCAGACATTATTTCAATCCAAGGCAATTTTGACCAAGCGTTGAAATCGGTTCGTAAATTAGCTGAAACAGAAGCCGTTACATTAGTTAATTCGGTTAATCCTTATCGTATTGAGGGACAAAAAACAGCAGCTTTTGAAGTATGTGAAGATCTCGGAAAGGCCCCGGATGTGTTAGCTATCCCGGTCGGTAATGCAGGAAATATTACTGCCTACTGGAAAGGGTTTAAAGAATGGGATAAATTGAATCAAACGGGGTTGCCAAGAATGCACGGATATGAAGCAGAAGGCGCGGCTGCTATTGTGAAAGGAAAAGTGATTGAAAATCCTGAAACAATTGCAACAGCTATTAGAATTGGAAATCCAGCTAGTTGGGAATTAGCGGAGAACGCTCGAGATGAGTCTAAGGGAAAAATTGATTCTGTGACTGACGATGAGATCATCAATGCTTACCGTAAAGTTGCTGCAATGGATGGTGTATTTATTGAACCAGGATCTGCAGCTTCATTAGCAGGAGTGATCAAGGATGTCAAAAGCGGAGCCATAACAAAGGGTGAAACTGTTGTCTGTGTGTTTACTGGAAACGGACTAAAAGACCCAGATACTGCGCTTGAAGTGACGACAATTCCTATTTCAAAGATGGACGACTTAGAAGATATGAAAAAACATTTGCAAGCAGGTGTTGGAAAATTATGAAAATAATCGTACCAGGAACAACGTCAAATTTGGGTCCCGGTTTTGATTCATGTGGGTTAGCTTTAAACCTCTATTTGACATTGGAAATAGGAACTGAAACTGACAGTTGGATCATTCACCACCAACTTGGAGAAAGTATACCAAATGATGAAACAAATCTCATTATCCAAACTGCCTTATCTCTAGTTCCAACGCTTACGCCTAGAAAGTTATGGATGGAAAGTGAGATTCCTGCAACACGCGGATTAGGAAGCAGCTCAGCAGCAATTATCGCAGGTATTGAAATGGCTAATCAATTAGCTGGATTACAGTTAAGTGATAAAGAAAAAGTAACGCTGGCTTCTAACTTAGAAGGGCATCCAGATAATGCTGCACCCGCAATTCTTGGCGATTTCGTAGTAGCCAGCAAAATTCAAGACTCTGTTTATGCAGTGAAACATGCTTTCCCAGACGTGGGTATACTAGCGGTTATTCCAATCGATGAATTATTAACAAAAGAAAGTCGAGATGTATTGCCGAAAACGTTGGGTTATGTGCAAGCTGTACAAGCAAGTTCTATCAGCAATGTAATGATTGCAGCAGTCTTAGCGAATGATTTGAACCTAGCGGGAGAAATGATGGGGAATGATTTATGGCATGAAAACTATCGTAAAGATTTAGTGCCTCATTTATCTCAAATTCGTAGCCTAGCAAAAAAAAATGGAGCTTATGCTACATTTTTAAGTGGCGCAGGATCAACGGTATTGATTTTAGTGCCTTATTCGAAATTAAAAGAGCTAGAGCAACGCTTAAAAGAGACCTTTACAGATGCAGATGTACGACAATTTAGTGTTGAACGAGAAGGTATCCAAGTAAAAACCAAGTAAAAAAAGTCGGAACATTATGTTCCGACTTTTTTTACTTGGTTCTATTATTTATTTGGAAATGTGAACTCAAAGTTCGCCGACTATTTTTGAACCATGTAATTCTGTAACGCCAAGGTATTGTTGGATAGCATCTGCATTTTCACTAGTGATGCCTCCACCAGGAAGAATAAGAATACGATCTTTCGCGTAATCAACTAATTCTTTAAGGTGAGGAAGTGTTTCTTCAATTGACAAGCTTAAGTCTCCACCATGAGTTAAAATTCTTTGGACGCCATGTTCAGCTAACCAGTCAATAGCTTCAAATTGTTTTTCAACGGGTATAGCATCGAAAGCCATATGAAACGTCACTTGTAGTCCGTAGGCTTCTTCTAGTAATTGTTCCATGGCATCTTCATCAATCAATTGATCGTTGGTCAGACAACCTAATACAATGCCGTCTAATCCTAAATTACGGGCTTCAATAATGTCATAACCCATAATTTTCAGTTCGCTATCATTGTAAATAAAATCACCTGAACGAGGACGGATCATAGCCATTAATGGAATCATTTTTTCAGCACAATAAGCAGCTGCTTCATGCATGACACCTTTGCTGACAGTTGTTCCCCCGCTGATCAAGTAATCACATAATTCAATTCTGGTTGCTCCTTGAGCAATGGCTTTAGGAATAAAACTATAATTTTCTAAACAAACTTCTTTTAAATACATTAGTATAAACTCCTTTTAAGTGGATGTGCTAATTTATTGACTCTCTAATTGCTTATTTCATTGTGTAACCATCATTAGTATAGCAAAAAAAAACTAAATTGTTCTATGAAATTCGTAAGATAATTGAAACTAAAGAATGTCTTCGCTATAATAAAGCAGAAATACTAAATCAAAATTTCTAATTTAAAAAACGAACTTAATAAGTATGCTGTATTTATTGCAGATAAACAGGTTTAAAGGATGGTAAACAATGAAAATTTTAATTCAAAAATTTGGCGGTACATCAGTGAAAAATGAAGAAAGTCGATTAGCAGCCGAAAAACACATCGAACATGCAGTTTCATTAGGCTATAAAGTAATTGTTGTTGTGTCTGCTATTGGAAGAATGGGCGATCCATATGCAACAGATTCTTTATTGGATTTGATTGATGGAGAAAGAAGCTATTTAGATCTAAGAGAGCGAGATATGCTGTTGTCCGTTGGAGAGACAATCTCAACCGCTGTTTTTACAAATCAATTAAAAAAGAATGGCATCAATGCAGTCGGTTTAACGGGACAAAGTGCTGGTATTCGAACGAATGAAGACTACGGACAGGCAAAAGTGATAAGAGTCGATACTGCAACAATAAATGAGCAATTTAAAACAAAAGATGTAGCTGTAGTAGCTGGTTTTCAAGGAGTAAGCGATAATGGACATGTCACAACAATTGGTCGCGGCGGCAGTGATACGACTGCTGCCTTGTTAGGTGCTGCATTTAAAGCAGAAAGCATTGATATTTTTACAGATGTTTCTGGAATGATGACAGCGGATCCTAGGTTAGTGGAAAATGCTCAATTTTTACAAGTCGTAAGTTATAATGAAGTCAGTAATATGGCTCATGAAGGAGCAAAAGTCATTGATCCGAGAGCGGTTGAAATCGCACAACAAGCAGGAATACCGGTTCGGATCCGTTCAACTTATGAAACTGTAACAGATGTGGGAACATTGATCACACATTCAGAAGACCAAAACATCCCACAAAGACTAGTGACCGGAATTGCTCATGTGCCTCATTTAGTACAATTTACGATTGAAACAAACGAAAAGCTACAGGAGTCATTGTTTAATCTCTTAGCGCAATCCGGCTTTAGTTTGGATTTCATCAATATATTCCCTGGGAAAATCGTTTTCACTTTACCGCAACAGATTAGCGAAAAAGCAAAACAATTATTGGATGAACAAAGCGTTACCTATACGACTCACGAAAATTGTGCGAAGGTTGCAATTGTAGGTGCAGGAATAACGGGAGTCCCAGGTGTGACTGCTAAAATTGTAACAGCAATGGCAAAATTGAACATACCCATCTATCAATCTGCCGATAGCTATACAACCATTTGGATTCTTATTGAAGAAAAAAACTTAAAACTAGCATTGAATGAACTACATGAAGTATTTTTACAAGTAAACTAAAAATAATGTAGCTGTTCTTTATAAGGTTAAAATAATTCTGTCATATGAGAATTAGCCTAAAAAAGACCGCTAATGATTGTTTTTTTAATAATTTGGCGTATAATTAAGTAAATAGTAAACTTTAGGAGTACTGTAAGAGGTACTCCTATTTTAATGAGTAGGGTGAAAAAATGTTAAAGATATTTAAACCGACTTATATGGTAGAAGCGATTTACCATATAACACCAGAACAATTGAAAGAACAAAATGTCAAAGCTGTCTTAGCAGACTTGGACAATACTTTGATTGCATGGAATAATCCAGATGGGACCGAAGAATTGATTGCATGGATCAGCCTTATGGAAGAAGCTGGTATTCCTGTAGTGATTCTTTCTAATAACAAAGCAACACGTGTGGAGCGAGTTGCAAAGGTATTGCGACTAGACTATGTTTCGAGAGCTTTAAAACCAACAACGATTGGGTTTAAAAGAGCGAGTAAAAAATTAAATCTATCTACTGATGAGATCATTATGGTTGGCGATCAGATTATGACGGATATTTGGGGAGCAAACCTTGCTGGGATACGTAATGTATTAGTAAAACCGATATTAAACACAGACGCTTGGAATACTCGATTTAACCGTTTTATGGAGCTGCATATTATGAACTATATGATCAAAAAAGATCCAACTATGAGATGGAGGAAGTCAATAAATGACGACAAAAGAATTAAATAATGAGGAAGAGATCCGTTGTATCGGATGCGGAGCTATTATTCAAACAATGGACAAAGAGGCTGTAGGATACACACCAGCTTCAGCCTTAGAAAAAGGGTTAGAAAAAGGTGAGGTCTACTGTCAACGTTGTTTCAGATTGCGCCATTATAATGAAATTCAAGATGTTCAACTGACTGATGATGATTTTCTGAAATTATTAAATGAACTGGGTTCGGAAGATGCATTAATCGTGAACGTAATTGATATTTTTGACTTCAATGGTAGTTTGATACCTGGACTACACCGTTTTGTTGGGAAAAATCCAGTATTGTTAGTTGGGAATAAAGTAGACTTACTTCCTAAGTCATTGAAGCGTGGTAAAATGACGCAATGGTTACGTGAACGGGCTCATGAGGAAGGGTTACGACCAGAAGATGTTTTATTAACTAGCGCCATGAAACCTGCTGAGATGGAGATCTTGCTTGATGCTATTGAAAAGCATCGTAAAGGACGTGATGTATTTGTAGTTGGGGTCACCAATGTTGGAAAATCGACATTGATCAACCAAATCATTAAGTCAACTGCTGGCGTACAAGATTTGATTACGACTTCTCAATTTCCTGGAACAACGCTTGATCGGATAGAAATTCCGTTGGATGATGGTAAAAATTTAATCGATACACCAGGAATTATCCATCGTCATCAAATGGCTCATGTTTTAGGGGACAAAGATTTGAAGTTGATTGCACCTAAAAAAGAAATCAAACCAATCGTTTATCAATTAAATGAAGGACAAACTTTATTTTTTGGTGGAGTAGCTCGTTTTGATTACTTAAAAGGAGCAAGACATTCATTTACTTGTTTTGTGTCTAATGATTTGCATATACATCGTACTAAATTAGAAAAAGCGGATGAATTGTATCAAAAACAAGTAGGCAAGCTATTGCAACCGCCTCGTGAAGATGAGGTTGATGGATTCCCTGAATTGGTTCGATTTGAATTTTCCGTTAAAGAAAAAGCTGACATAGTCTTTGCGGGCCTTGGTTGGGTAACAGTTAATGAGCCTGGATGCGTCGTAGCTGGATGGGCGCCCAAAGGAATAGATGTTCTTATCCGGAAATCTTTAATATAATAAACTAGAAATAAAGTAGAAGAGATCACTATGGTCTTAATGGAGTGAATAAAAATGAAGTTAACAGGTAAACAAAAACGTTTTTTAAGAAGCAAAGCACATCATTTAAATCCTATTTTTCAAATTGGGAAAAATGGATTGAATAAAGAAGTTATCGTACAAATTAATGAAGCATTAGAAAAAAGAGAACTAATCAAAGTAGGGTTATTACAAAATACAGATGAAATAGCTGAAGATGTAGCAGCTGTTCTTGAAGAAGAAACCGGCTGTGATGCAGTACAAATAATTGGCCGTGTTATTGTGTTATTTAAGAAATCTAATCAAGAAAAATATCAACGTATTTCAAATGAAATTCCACGAGCAAAATAACAAACTGTTTAGTTAATAAATTTTTGGAAGAAAGGTGATTAGCTTGAAAAGGCAATCTTTTTCTAATAGTAGAACTCAATTAGCAACAGAAATTGAATTTGACATCCAACCCAAAAAAAGAGTTGGTATTCTTGGTGGGACTTTCAATCCTCCTCATATCGGACACTTGATTATTGCGGATCAAGTTTGTCATCAATTGGGTTTAGAAAAAATCTATTTTATGCCAAGTGCCAACCCGCCACATCAAGATGAAAAAAAAGCAATTGAAGCCACTCATCGACTTCATATGGTTGAACAAGCCATCGAAGGCAATCAAAGATTTGATGTTGAAAAAGCAGAAATTGAACGTGGTGGAAAAAGTTACACCTATGATACAATGGTGAAATTGAAGGAAGAACATCCGGATACAGACTATTATTTTATTATTGGTGGAGATATGGTAGAGTACTTACCAAAATGGTATAAGATAGAAGAATTGTCTCAACTTGTAGAATTTGTGGGAGTTAATCGCCCAGGATACAACCTTCTTAGCCCGTATCCAATTATTTGGGTAGATGTACCTTCAATGGATATCAGTTCTACTTCCTTGCGCAAAAATTTAGAAATGAACTGTCCCGTAAATTATTTGATCCCTAGAAAAACGCTAGAGTATATTTGGCGCGAAGGGTTGTATCAAAATGGAAAATAATATGAATCAATTAAGGTATTCAAAAAGATACACAACGCTTACAAGAAACGAATTGATTCAAGCTGTTCAAAGTCAAATGAGCCAAAAACGGTTTCAGCATGTTTTAGGTGTAGAGCAAGCAGCTGTTCAATTAGCAGAAAAATATGGCGCGTCAACTGAAGCATCTAGTATTGCGGCGTTAACGCATGATTACGCAAAAGAACGCAGCGACAAAGAGATGCAGGATTTAATTTATCGTGAACAGTTTGATTTAGAAATGCTGGAATATGGAAGCAATATTTGGCATGGTCCATTAGGTGCGTTTTTAGTTGAACATGAACTAGGAATATCTGATCCAGATATTCTAAATGCTATTAAACATCACACAATAGGTGCAGTAGAAATGACTATTTTAGAACAAGTTATTTACGTTGCTGATTATATCGAACCCGGTAGAAATTTTCCTAGTGTAGAAGATGCGCGGAACATTGCAGCAGAAAATCTACAAGCAGCAGTTCAATATGAAACAAAACAAACCTTGCAGCATTTGATTGAAAAAAACAGAAAAATCTATCCAAAAACAATTGCTACGTATAATAAATGGGTAGCAAATCCTTAGGAGGAACAACATGGTAACTGAAAGCATAGAATTAGTAGAATTGGTTGTAAAGGCAGCAGATGATAAAAGAGCAGAGGACATCATTGCAATGGATGTTAGCAAAATTTCTATTTTAGCAGATTACTTTATTGTTATGCACGGTAATAGTGAAAAACAAGTTAAAGCTATCTCTGAAGAAATCATTGATAAAGCTGAAGAAGCTGGAATTGATGTAAGAAGAGTTGAAGGACGCGATTCATCTAAGTGGTTGCTAATTGACCTTGGAGATGTAGTGGTTCATGTCTTCCATTACTCAGAACGTTCATTTTATAATCTTGAAAAATTATGGAGTGATGCTCCGTTGGTAGACATCACTAAGATGGTCTAATTTCAATGAGTTATCAAACATTTGCACAGGTATATGATGCGATCATGGATGAAACCCTTTATGATCGTTGGGGGCAATTTATTGATAAGCACCTTCAAAATAAAAAGGCAAAGGTGTTGGAACTTGCTTGCGGGACGGGTGCGTTAGCGGTAGCACTCTCTAAAAGAGGCTACACTGTAACAGGATTAGATCTCTCTGACAACATGTTGAGTTTAGCAAATGAACGAGCAATGGCAGAAAAAGTAGATCTACCCTTAATTCAAGCAGACATGATGGAACTATCTGACATTGGTCAGTATGAAGCTGTTACGTGTTTTTCAGACTCACTATGTTATATGCCAAATGAAGAAGCAGTGTCAAAAGTTTTTCAACAAGTCTATAATGTATTAACAGAATCAGGAACATTTTTATTTGATGTTCATTCGACTTATCAAACGGATAAAGTATTTCCAGGGTATATGTTTAACGACCAATCTGAAGAAATTAGTTTCTTATGGAAAAGTTATGCGGGTGAAGAACCTCATTCTGTCGAACATGACCTAACGTTTTTTGTTTATGATGAAGAATTAGATCTTTATGAACGCTACGATGAAACACATAAAGAACGGACATATTCAATCGAACAGTATAAAAATATGCTTTCCAAAGCGGGTTTTTCTTCAATTGAAGTAAGTGCTGATTTTGGGGATACTGAAGTTACCGAAGAAAGTCCACGTTGGTTTTTTGTTTGTACGAAATAAATAGCTTATAAATGAAACCTTTTTAATGGAAAACAGAAAAATCGATTAGGATTTTTCTGTTTTTTTTACATAATGATTTCTATCGAAAGGAGAGATACATTGTTAACAAAGGCTTATCATGTGCTCCAAGAGACATATGGATTTACAGAATTTAAAACCGGACAAAAAGAAGTCATTGAAAAAGTTTTACAAGGAAAAGATACGTTAGCGATTATGCCAACAGGCGGGGGGAAATCCCTTTGTTACCAGATTCCTTCTCTAGTCTTTGAAGGAGTAACAATAGTTGTTTCACCACTTATTTCATTGATGAAGGATCAAGTAGATGCATTAACAGAAGTAGGTATACCGGCTACTTATTTAAATAGCACGTTAACTGCTGCAGAGATGAATGTGCGTTTGAAAAAGGCAGTCAATGGAGATTATAAATTGATTTATGTTGCTCCTGAGCGTTTTCAAACGGAAGAAATTTTTTATTTGATGCATACTATAAATATTTCAATGATAGCTATCGATGAAGCGCATTGTATTTCTCAGTGGGGACATGATTTTAGGCCAAGTTACTTGTCTTTAGGAGAATCAATCCAACAATTGGATTACCGACCTGTCGTGTTAGCTTTAACAGCTACGGCAACACCTATTGTCTCAAACGATATTTTAAATTTATTAGGCATTCTACCTGATAATCGAGTGAAAACAGGTTTTGAGCGTGATAACCTAGCATTTCAAGTTGTTAAAGGACAAGAACGAAACCGATTCTTATTGGATTATTTAACAGTGAACAAAGGGCAATCTGGAATTGTCTACGCTAGCACACGAAAAGAAGTGGAGCGGATCTATGAACTGCTAAATGCCAAAAAAATTAAGGCTGGTAAGTATCATGGCGGGTTAAAAGAAGATGAACGTAACAGCTGGCAAGAAAAATTTTTATATGATGAAGTCACGGTAATGGTCGCAACAAATGCATTTGGTATGGGGATTGATAAAAGCAATGTCCGCTTTGTTATTCATTACCAAATTCCAAAAAATATTGAAGCTTATTATCAAGAAGCTGGACGTGCGGGTAGAGATGGATTGCCAAGTGATGCGATTTTATTATTTTCTCCTCAAGATATGCAAATTCAGAAATTCTTTATTGACCAATCAGAGATGACGGAAGAATTAAAAAACCAAGAATATCGAAAATTAAGAGAAATGTCCCAATATGGGTCAACGCAAATTTGTTTGCAACGGTACATTGTCGAATATTTTGGTGACAATTGTGAGGATTGTGGAAGATGCAGCAACTGTTTAGATGATCGTGAAGTTGCAGATATTACGTTGGAGACTCAAAAAGTTTTATCCTGTGTTAAGCGAATGGGCCAAACGTATGGAAAGTCGCTCATCATGAAAGTATTGACAGGCTCAAAAGATAAAAAAGTCACGCAATGGCATTTTGAAGACCTTTCAACTTATGGATTGATGAAAGGGGTGCCTCAAAAAGATGTGACTCAATTGATTGATTATTTAACGGCTGAAAAATATTTAATGCCTACTGATGGTCAATACCCCATTTTAAAATTAACCGAAAAAGCTGTTGCTGTTTTAAAGGGAGAACTGACTGTTACCAGAAAACAAGCAAAAGTTGCACAAAAAGTAGCAGTAGATGATGCTTTATTCGATCAATTAAGAGAACTAAGACGTGCATTCGCAACGGAACAAAAAGTTCCACCTTATGTTATTTTCTCAGATGAAACATTACACCAAATGTGTGTATTAATGCCTCAAAACGAAACCGAAATGTTGACAGTAAAAGGTGTAGGAGAAAACAAATTAGAAAAATACGGAGAAGCTTTTTTAACCTGCTTGAAACAAGCTAAAGTAACAAGTTAAAGAGAGGTCTTTGAATGATAAAGAGTTGTGGTGTAGTTGTAGAATATAATCCATTACACAATGGTCATGTGTATCATTTGAAACAAGCTAGGGAATTATCGGGCGCGGATATTATTATTGCTGTAATGAGTGGGAATTTCTTGCAACGCGGCGAACCAGCTATTGTAGATAAATGGGCTAGGACACAAATGGCGTTAGCAGCTGGAGCAGATATAGTGATTGAATTACCGGTGGCTTTTAGTGCGCAACCAGCGGACTATTTTGCTAAAGGAGCCGTTGGACTATTGCAAGCCATGAAATGCGATGCCATCTGCTTTGGTTCTGAATCAGGTGAAGGGACGGATTACCAAAAACTAGCTCAATTTTTAAATCAACATACAACAATGATTAACCAACGATTTAAAGAAAATAAAAATCCAGGACAAACATATGCTTCACAAATGGAACAAGTTCTTAAGGAACTCCTTCCGAACCAACCCATCGCTCTTTCTACACCAAATAATATTTTGGGATTAGCCTACGCAAAAGAGAACCTACTTTATGAAAAACCGATGGAACTTTATACCCTGACACGAGTCGGATCGGGTTATCACGATGAAGAATTAATTGAGCAAAGTTTTTCAAGTGCTACAGCTATTCGAAAAAAAATATTAGAGACCAAACAAAATACTTTACCTTTTGAAGAATTGAAGGCAAGTATGCCAACAAGCAGTTTGGAGTTAGTAATAGCCAACCCACTTGTTAGCTGGGAAGATTATTGGCCTTATTTAAAATATCAAATAGAAGTTCAGTCATTGGAAGAACTACAGTCGATTTACCAAGTAACAGAAGGTATTGAATACCGCTTAAAAGAATGTATTCAAAAAGCCAAAAGTTTTGAACAGTTTATTTCGTTAGTTAAAAATAAACGAGTATCATGGACTCGATTGCAACGAATGTGTGTTTATATTTTACTTCAATTAAAAAAAGGAGACATGGTTGAGGAATTGAAAAAACCAAAAGCTATCCATTTATTAGGTTTCAGTTTATTAGGAAGAAAGTACTTGAAAGAAACAAAGAAAGAGTTAGCCATACCTTTAATTGCCAATGTAACCAAAAAGAATAAAAATTTATGGACATTGGATATAAAAGCGGGTAAAATTTATCAAATGGGTCAGTTAGGTTTAATAAAAGAACAAGATTATTATCGTCAGCCGCTAAATTTTTATTTTGAAAATACTCATGAAAACAAAGCTTAGCAAGAAAAGACTGTAAGGTAAAATACGTTGACAAAGGGTTCATTCACTAGTATAATAATCTTTGTTGCTTTAGGAGTGATGTAAAATGAAATGGTCATTAAACGAATTGCAAAAATACCGCAATGAGCCGTTAGTTTTCTCGGAAACTGTTGACTTAAAAAAACCGTTGATGAATCGAGAAAAAGAATTAATGGATGTTTCTCCGATTAACTTAGAAGGAACACTCATTGTTCATGAAAAAGAAATCTTGCTTCATATGGTTGTTTCATTAGATGTGACACTACCCTCTGCAAGATCACTAAAACCAGTTTTATTCCCTATGTCAATTGGAATAGATGAAATCTATATTCCACCTTCTGCTACTCCTGGATCTAAAATAGATAATGAGGAAGAAACCGTCATTCTTTTAGATAAAGATATGATTGATCTGACTGAAGCTATCACGGATGCAGTTTTGTTAAATCTTCCATTGCAAGTCTTTACGCAAGAGGAGATAGAAGGACAAGAAATGCCTAGTGGAAATGATTGGCTGGTCGTTTCTGAAGATGAATACATTTCAGATTTAGAAACACAGAAATCAGAAACTGAGGATCCGCGTTTTGCTGGTTTGAAAGATTTGTTTAAAGATGAATCTGATGATCAGAAATAAGTATGTATTATAGGCTTCTTTTTAGCACAATTTTGTGTAGAGAAGTAATTTTTAAGGAGGTGTAAGGAATGGCAGTACCAGCAAGAAGAACATCAAAAGCTAAGAAAAACAGACGTCGTACCCATTATAAATTAGAAGTTCCAGGTATGAACGCATGCCCTAACTGTGGCGAATTGAAAAAAAGCCATCACGTTTGTGCATCATGTGGACATTACGATGGTAAAGAAGTAATCAGCAAAGAAGCTTAATTTTTTTGCACATTTCATCATGAGATGATTTGAGAAAACCCTTATTGAGACCATGGCTCAATGGGGGTTTTTTTATTTTTAAACTAGTACTTAATTAGAGTATACAAAAAGCTGAAATTGCGTTAAATTTAAAAAGAGCGTTTTTTATGATAGTGTAGTCTAATAAGTAGCCAGATATTAAGGCATATACATATTTAAAAGGTGGGATGAAATGGAGTCCGAGACTTCTTTAATAATAGGGAAACTGATACTGTACTGTTTGCCACTTGTCTTATTGCTTTTTTTCAGTAAGATAACGCAACGTCATTTTAAAAGACAACATTCAGCTATTAAGTTACCAGATCTGTTGGTTCCTTTTTTAATTTTAGGTATTCATATTCTTAGCGAGTTGACCTATGGATTTTCTGTAATTCCATATTTTTTAATTTTTATATTTAGTTTAGGGATTGTTGTACTTTTGGTTATTGCGGCAAAAAAAGGTGAGATTTTATATAAAAGTTTTTTTAAAACGTATTGGCGATTTATTTTTATTAGTTCTATATTAACCTATTACAGTTTGGTTACAGCTAATATAATAATGACTTGAAAAAGACTTAAAAAAAGTTGACCCACTAAAAACAGTGTTACTTTTAGATTACGGAAATAATAGATTAACTAGAAATAGTATTGTTTGAAAATGATTTTAAGATTGATTAGGCAAAAAAAAGCGAAAGAGAGACGAAGTTGTCTCTCTTTCGCTTTTTTTTTTGAAGTAATTTGGGAAAACTCCCCACTTGAAATTCATCATAGGAATAGAAGCATTTAAGTGTTTAAAAATAATCAAGCTGTAACCAAAAAGATTTATGTCTTTTTTTGAATAAATGTGGAGGAAAGTGGGGCGTTGTGGTAGACTAAAAATATCTAATTGGAGTTTGGGGTGAGACAGCTATGTTATTGGGTGAACACAAGCACAACATTGATGCCAAAGGTCGTTTAATCATGCCATCAAAGTTTCGATCTGATTTAGGTGAGAAGTTTATTCTTACTCGTGGATTAGATGGATGTTTGTTTGGATATCCGCAAGAATCATGGTCTGCTCTTGAAGAAAAGCTCAAACAACTTCCGTTAGCAAAGAAAGAAGCTCGTGCTTTTACAAGATTCTTTTACTCAGCTGCTGTTGAATGTGAAATAGATAAACAAGGAAGAATCAATATTCCTCCAACTTTAAGAGAACATGCAAAATTAGAAAAAGTTTGCCATGTTGTTGGAGTTTCTGAACGAATTGAAATTTGGGGAGAGACAAGATGGAACCAAGTTTCCCAAGAAGCTGAAGAGACATTTGATAGTATTGCTGAAGATATGATTGATTTTGGATTCTAGCAATCTACCAGTTTAAAAAAAGATAAATAAATTAGTGAGTTAGGTAGGCGAAAAAAATGACAGCATTTAATCATGAAACAGTCTTATTGCGCGAAACAGTTGATGGGCTGTCGTTATCCCCAGAAGGTATTTATGTTGATTGTACTTTAGGTGGAGCGGGTCATAGTGAATATTTATTATCACAGTTAAATGAAAACGGGCATTTATTTACTTTTGACCAAGACGAGCGTGCAATTGAAAACGCAAAAGCTCGTTTAGCTGAATATGTTGATAAAGGTATGGTTACCTTTATTAAAGCAAATTTCCGATATATTAAAGAAGAATTAACTGAACGTGGAATAAACGAAGTAGATGGAATTTTATATGATTTAGGAGTATCTTCTCCGCAGTTAGATGAAGCAGAACGTGGTTTTAGTTACCATCAAGATGCGCCTCTAGATATGCGAATGGATACAGATGCTCCATTAACGGCAAAAGATGTCGTTAATGAATGGTCTTACCACGATTTGATTAGAATTTTCTACCGTTATGGAGAAGAAAAATTCTCGAAGCAAATTGCTCGTAAAATTGAGGCTGCTAGAGAAATTAAGCCAATTGAAACAACTAGTGAACTAGTTGAACTCATTAAATCAGGAATACCTGCACCAGCTAGAAGAAAAGGCGGCCATCCAGCAAAACGTGTCTTTCAAGCAATACGAATTGCCGTTAATGATGAGTTATCTTCAGTAGAAGATTCGTTGGAACAAGCAATTGAGTTATTGTCAATTGGTGGGCGTATCAGCGTGATTTCTTTTCATTCGTTAGAGGATCGAATCGTTAAATCTATCTTTAAGGATCACTCTAAAGGACCTGAATTGCCGCGTGGATTACCAGTTATTCCAGACGAATTTTTACCTGAATTAAAATTGATTACCAGAAAACCAATTCTACCTTCAGAAGAAGAGTTAGCCGTAAATAATCGTTCGAGAAGTGCCAAGTTACGAATTGCTGAAAAACAAACTAAAATAAACTAAACACTAAAGGATAGGAAGGAAGTATTAAATTATGCCATTAGAAAGTAATTTAGCTAGAAATCTTGAAGTCGAAGTACCCTTTCAGCCGCAGACAGCTCCTACTCCTAAAAAGGATAAAATACATACTCCTTTTACAAAAAGAATAGGTATAACAAAAGGAGAAAAACTACTTATCAGTTCAGTTTTAATTGTTTTGTTTGCTCTTATCGCTGTTAGTATTTCTTTAGAGATTACTATCGCCAGTACTAATCGCACCCTACAAGATGCAACAACTTCAATTGCTGAATCCACAACGGTCAATGAAAATCTAGAACAAGAGGTTCAAGAATTATCACGGTATGATCGTGTGTATGAAATTGCAAATAAGTTTGGTTTAGAAATGAATGAAGAAAATGTAAGGAATGTTATAAAATGACGAATAAAAACCCTCTAAAAAACAGAAAAAAGGTTGCCATACTTTTGTTTTTTGGCACAGTTCTTTTACTCGTTGTTTTTGCGGGACGAATTGCATTTATCATGGTAAAAGGTGAAGTTAATGGCGAAAATTTATCCCAAAATATAAAAAATTTATACACGAGAAGTAGTATCCTAGAAGCAAACCGAGGAACCATATATGATGTTGGGGGAGAATCGGTTGCATTAGATGCTACTTCTTATTCTTTAGTAGCGGTTTTAACAGATCAATGGTCTAATCCTGATGAAGCGCTTCATGTATCGGATAAAGAAAAAACAGCTGAAGTATTAGAAAAATACATCCCCATGAGCAAAGAAGACATTTTAACAAACTTAAATCAAAAAGATCTTTCTCAAGTTGAATTTGGTGAAGCAGGAAAAAACTTATCCTTTGATACAAAAAAGAGTATTGAAGAAGAAAAACTACCAGGTATTGTCTTTGAGGAAACCCCTACAAGACTTTACCCTAATGGAATATTCGCTTCGCATTTAGTCGGTTATGCTGCATTACCTTCTGGAAAAAAAGAGGATGTTTCTAGCACAGATTTAAAAGGCATGATGGGTATTGAGCTTGCATATGACGATATCCTTAAAGGAACAGATGGGAAAACGATTTATCAAAAAGACAGTTTTGGTTACGTTATTCCAAATTCTAAAGTAGAAACAACAGAGCCTGAAAATGGTGATGATATCTATCTGACATTAGATAAGCGGATGCAAGTCTACATGGAAAATGTCATGAGCGAAATTGATGATAAATATAATCCTGCTATGGTAACGGCAACGTTGATTAATCCAGAAACAGGTGCTATTATTGCAGCATCTCAGAGACCCACATTTAATGGAACTACAAAAGAAGGTATTGATCAATTGTGGCAAAATCTTTTGGTTGAGAACACGTACGAACCTGGGTCTACAATGAAGATATTGACTTTAGCTGCAGCCGTCAGCGAAGGTGTGTTTGATCCAAATGCTTATTTCCAATCAGGAGTAAAAATGATTGGAGATGATCCGATTCATGACCATAATCCAAATGGTTGGGGTACAATCTCTTATTTAGAAGGTCTGGCACGTTCTAGTAATGTGGCATTTGCTAACTTAATGGAAAAAATGAGCCCAGAAACTTGGAAAGAATATATGGAGGCCTTCGGAATTGGCGAAACGACTAATTCTGGTTTGGCAAATGAAGCCAATGGTTCAGTTGCTTTTAACTATCCTCTAGAACAAGCGAATACTGCATTTGGGCAAGGATTAACCGTCACCGCATTTCAAATGTTGCAAGCTTTTACAGCGGTAGCAAATGATGGGCAAATGATGAAACCGCAATTTATAAGCAAATTTGTTGATTCAGACACAGGAAAAGAAACAATCGTTGAGCCAGAAGTTGTAGGTCAACCGATAAGTAAAGAAGTAGCAGATCAAACATTGGACTATTTAAAAGAGGTCGTTTACAACAAAAATGGTACAGGAGTAGACTACCAAATCGATGGATATGAAATTGCTGCAAAAACTGGGACTGCTGAGATTGTCAATCCTAAAACAAAACAGTATTATAGTGGTGGAACAAATTACATTTATTCTGTTGCGGCTATGGCTCCAGCAGATGATCCAAAAGTGATTCTCTACATTACAGTACAACAGCCTGAAATTAAAGACGGTAGTACAACAGGAAGTGGAGTAGTTAAAGAAATTTATCATCCTATTATGAAACGAGCATTAGAATATTTGGCCTTAGGAGAAGACGAAGAAGCTGAGGCAAATACGGTCGAAATGCCAAAAGTTACTGGAATTTCAAAAGATGAAGCACTTAAATCATTAGAAGGTACTCAGTTAAATGTGACCGTTGTTGGAAATGGTGATACAATAGTACAACAATTACCATTACCAGCTGATACCACTATTGAAAATCAACGTGTGGTTTTAATGACTAATGGGGCTATGACTATGCCGGATATGATGGGATGGTCAAAAAATGATGTTTTAAAGGTTTCAGAAATAACTGGATTAGAATTTATATTTGAAGGGGAAGGCTATGTAGTTAGTCAAAGTCTTGAACCAAATGCCAATATGCAAAGTACGGATAAAATTAACATAAAATTAGAAACTCCACAAGAATAGAAAAAGGTGAAAATAGTGAAAGCAATCGAATTGATCAAACCATTAAAAACAAAGAAATTTTCGACAGATTTTTCCAATAGTCTAGAAATTACAAAAGTTACTCAAGATACGAGAGAAGTTGAACCAGGTTCGCTTTTTGTCTGTATTATTGGTTCTCTTCATAATGGACATGAGCTAGCAAAAGAAGCTGTTCAAAAAGGAGCAGTTCTAATTGTGGCCAGTGAACCACTAGATGTAGAAGTTCCGGTTGTCTATGTAAACAATACAATGAAAGCTATGGCAATTTTAGCAGCTGCTTTTTATGATTATCCGAGCCAGAATTTGCGTGTCATAGGTGTTACTGGTACAAATGGTAAAACAACAGTCACACATCTTTTAGATTATATTTTTCACGACCACAAGGAGAAAACCGGAGTTATCGGAACGATGTATCGTCGTATAGGCTCTGAAGTTTATGAAACAAAAAATACAACACCAGATAGTCTCACGCTGCAAAAAACATTGCGTGAAATGAAAGAAAAAGGCGTACAGACTTGTTCTATGGAAGTTTCTTCACATTCTTTGATTCAAGGCAGGGTGTGGGGGACTGATTTTGACATTGCAATTTTTACTAATCTAAGTCAAGATCATCTGGAATATCATCACACTATGGAAAAATATGCTGAAGCCAAAAGTTTATTATTTTCACAATTAGGTAATGGCTATCAGCAATGTAAACCAAAATTTGCTATTTTAAATTTTGATGATCCAGTTGGCAGAAGCTTTGAAGAAAAAACGGCTGCCTCTGTTTTTTCTTATGGAATTGATCAACCAGCTGATTTTAAAGCTACTGATTTAAGGATCACAAATAAAGGTACCCGTTTTAATTTGAATTTTGAAAATCAAGTATATGAAGTACAATTACAACTAGTTGGCAAGTTTAATGTGTCGAATGCTTTAGCAGCTATTGCAGGGGCATATGCTGCTGGATTGGAATTGCCTTCTGTCATCCAATCTCTTAGCCAGATAAGTGGCGTACGAGGCCGTTTTGAGATCGTTAAAGGGGAATATGATTTTGCTGTAATTGTTGATTATGCGCACACACCAGATGGATTATTAAATGTATTAAACGCAGTAAATGAAATTAAAACTGGAAATGTATTTTGTGTAGTTGGCTGTGGCGGAGACCGTGACCGCACTAAGCGACCGATCATGGCTGAAATTGCACAAAAAAATTCAGATACAGTCATCTTTACATCTGACAATCCAAGAACGGAAGATCCTAATGCTATATTAAATGAAGTAGTTGCAGGATTAGAAGAAGAGTCGTATCAATTGATTCCTGATAGAAGAGAAGCTATCCAGTCTGCTATTAAACAAGCAGCACCAAACGATATTGTCTTGATTGCTGGAAAAGGTCATGAAAATTACCAAATTATTGGGACTGAAAAAATTCATTTTGATGATGTTGAAGAGGCTGAAAAAGCGATACACATAAAAAACAATGATAAATAGGAGCGGAAAATAATGCAGTGGACAGAAATGTTAATCGCAGTTGTGAGCGGATTTGCCTTAACTATTATGGCAATGCCAATCGTGATTGGTTTTTTTAGAACAAAACAATTAGGTCAAACGACTAGAGATGAAGGACCAAAGTGGCACGAAGTGAAGACAGGAACTCCAACTATGGGAGGGATTGTCTTTCTAGTAGCTGCAATTATTTCAACTATTTGGGTTTCTATATGGCAAAATGTCTTTTCAATAGGCATTGTGTTAACTCTTTTCATCCTAATTCTTTATGGTTTATTGGGATTCTTAGATGACTTCATTAAGGTGTTCAAAAAAAGAAATCTTGGTTTGACTTCTAAACAAAAATTAATAGGACAAATACTCGGGGGAGTGCTTTTCTTTGGTGTTTCTCTTTATGAAAATATTCCAACAGAATTGGCTTTCCCTTTCCTAGGCACAGTTGATATTGGTTGGTTTTATGGACTATTTATTATCTTTTGGTTGGTTGGCTTTTCAAATGCCGTTAATTTAACAGATGGTCTAGACGGGCTAGTTGCCGGAACAGCAAGTATTGCCTATGGTGCATATGCTATTATCGCTTGGAATCAACAACAATTTGATGTTTTAATTGTTTGTTTAACTGTCATAGGTGGGTTGATCGGCTTTTTCTTTTTTAATAAAAAACCCGCTAAAATATTTATGGGAGACGTTGGTTCATTAGCTTTAGGTGGTGGTTTAGCAGCCATTTCAATTCTATTGCATCAAGAATGGTCACTTCTTTTAATCGGTCTTGTTTTTGTTATGGAAACCGCAAGTGTTATGATCCAAGTCACTTCATTTAAATTAAGAGGTAAACGAGTGTTTAAAATGAGCCCTATTCATCACCATTTTGAAATGAGTGGTTGGAGTGAATGGCGTGTTGTTCTTACTTTTTGGGCTATCGGATTATTAGCTGCAGCAGCATGTCTAATAATTATTCTATAATACTTACAGTAGATTTAACTGCTTGATAGTAAAAAAAAATCCTTATTTTAAGAAAAAGAGGTTTAGACATGAAAAAAATAAAACGCTATGAACATAAAAAAGTATTGGTTTTAGGGCTCGCTCTAAGTGGAGTAAACGCCGCTAAGTTACTTCATTCTTTAGGCGCACTAGTGACCGTTAATGATTATAAAAATTTTGATGAAAATCCTCAAGCTCAAGAATTATTAGAATCTGGTATAAGAGTAGTTACAGGAGGACATCCCGTTGAGTTATTAGACGAAGATTTTGAATGGGTCGTGAAGAATCCAGGTATTATGTATAACAACCCTATTATCATGAAAGCCGTCGAAAAAGGGATACCAGTTATCACAGAAGTCGAGTTAGCTTATGAAGTAGCTGAGAGTATGATCATTGGTATTACAGGTACCAATGGAAAAACAACTACTACAACCATGATAGCAGAATTGCTAAATGCAGAACGTTCTAAAGGTCAAGCTTATGTGGCTGGAAATATTGGGACTCCGGCAAGCCTGGTAGCTCAAAAAGCGACAAGCGATGATGAAATTATAATGGAATTATCTAGTTTTCAATTAATGGGAATAACTGAATTGAAACCACATATTGCAGTGATAACGAATATTTATTCTGCTCATTTAGACTACCACGGAACAAGAGAAGAGTATGTGGCTGCTAAGATGAGCATTACAAAGAATCAAACTGAAGAAGATTATTTGATTGTCAACTGGGATCAACCCGAGTTAAGAGAACTGTCTCGACAAAGTAAAGCTACAATTATTCCATTTTCAAGAAAAGAAATCTTAGAAACAGGAGTATATTTACAAGATGATGTGATCTATTATCAAGGTGAGCCTGTAATGGCTAAGGAAACTATCTTGATTCCTGGTGATCATAATGTTGAAAATGCAATGGCAGCTATTGCAGTTGCTAAGTTATTGAATCAAGAAAATGGCGTGATCCGAACGAGTTTAGAACAGTTTACTGGTGTCAAACACCGTACTCAATTTGTAAGAGAGTGGAACGAACGTCGTTTTTATAATGATTCAAAAGCCACAAATACGTTAGCAACAGAAAATGCATTAAAAGGTTTTGACGCTCCCGTTATTTTGCTAGCCGGTGGTTTAGATCGAGGGAACAATTTTGATGAATTGATTCCAGTAATGAATAATAAAGTAAAAGCTTTAATTGTTTTTGGAGAAACGGCAATGAAATTAAGTGAAACAGGTATTGAAGCAGGAATTCCAACGATTATATCTGTGCAAAATGTTGAAGCAGCTGTGCCAGTTGCTTATGAGCTAAGTGAGCCAAAAGATGTCATTTTATTATCGCCTGCTTGTGCCAGTTGGGATCAGTACCGAAGTTTTGAGGTTCGTGGTGATGCCTTTATTCATTCCGTTGAACAATTAGTAGAAGAAGCAACAGAAGAGGAGGAATAGGCCTTTTGGTCTAGCAGCCGATGAAAATTTTATTATCTGGTGGTGGAACTGGAGGACATGTCTATCCAGCACTCGCACTTATGCGTCGTATACAAGAACTAAATCCAACTGCAGAATTTTTGTATGTCGGAACTGAAAAAGGGTTAGAAAATAGAATTGTAAAAGAGTATGGGATACCTTTTGCTTCTGTAGAAATAAAAGGATTTAAACGCTCATTGTCTCTTGATACATTTAAAACTATACGAATGTTTATCAGTAGTATTAATCAAGCTAAACAAATCGTTAAGAAATTCCAGCCTGATATTGTTATTGGGACTGGCGGGTATGTATGCGCGCCGATTGTATACGCAGCATCAAAATTAGGCGTTCCTAGCATTATACATGAACAAAATAGCGTTGCAGGTATAACGAATAAGTTTCTTGCACGTTATGTAACTAAAATTGCTATTTGTTTTGAAGAAGTACGAAATGATTTTGCTAAGTATCCTGAAAAAGTTTGTTTTACTGGTAACCCAAGAGCACAAGAAGTGAGTAATGTGCAAAAAAAAGCAGCTTTAGAAGAATACAATTTAGACTCTGAGAAGCCAACTGTATTGATTTTTGGTGGCAGTAGAGGAGCCAAAAGAATTAATGATGCTTTTGTCGAAGCATTGCCTTTGTTAGCGAATAAAAATTATCAGGTACTGATGGCTACAGGAGATATTCATTTTGAAACAATTCAAAGTCAGTTAACAAAAATCAAGAATGAGAAGTTTAATGTTTCTGTAGTATCCTACATTCCAAATATGCCAGAAGTTTTTTCAACGGTTTCATTAGTTGTTTCAAGAAGTGGAGCTACAACGTTGGCAGAACTTACAGCACTTGGATTGCCAAGTGTTCTGATTCCTAGTCCATATGTGACTAACGATCATCAAACAAAAAATGCAGAAAGTCTAGTAAACAAAAATGCTGCAAAATTAATCAATGAATCAGAATTAACAGGTGAAAAATTAGTCCAAACATTGGATGAATTGATGTTGAATCCAAATATGCGTCAAGAAATGGCAGAAAATGCTAAAAAAATAGGCATGCCAGATGCTTCAGATAGAATAATTGAAGTAATAAATAAAATTGTGAAAAAATAACTTTTATAAAGGAGGATAGGTGCATGAGAAAACAGAATAAAAAACAAAAAGCTGTAACTAACCTGCATCTTTCTTCTTTAAAAAAAGGAGAACATAAAAAAGAAACAGCTGATAGTGATAGGCAAACTGCATTTCAAAAAACAAAATCATTAGAGCATACGTTGCCAAAATTAAAAAAGCAACGTCAAAAAAAGCTTCTCACACGATTAATTACGCTTATTTTATTATTTTCATTTGCAATTTTGATAGTTGTGTATTTTATAAGTCCCTTAAGCAAAGTAGATATCGTTTCTGTTATTGGTGCAAAAGAAGTAGCCGATCAAGAAATAATTGATGAAAGTGGTATTAAATCCGGAGGTAATCTCTGGGAAATACTCTTTGAAAGAAATGAAATTTCTGGAAAAGTTGTATCTGAATTGCCACAAGTTAAGTCCATGAAAATTGTTTTAGACGGTTTGAATGACTACACATTGGAAATCGAAGAGTATGAAACAGTTGCTTATTTAGTTGAAGACAATAAATACTACAATATCCTTGAAAATGGAAAAATTGTAAATGAAAGTAGAAAAGTATCTATTGGAAATCCACCAATTTTCAAAGAGTTTGAAGAGAATAAAGCGTTAAAAGAAATGATTGCTCAGTACCAATCATTAAATGAAAACATCCAAAATAGCATTTCAGAAGTCCAGTATACGCCTAGTGAGGTTGATGATTACCTTATTAAGCTATACATGAATGATGGGAATGAAGTAATCGCTTCGATACCTTCATTTGCAGAAAAAATGATTTACTATCCTGATATGGTAAAAAAAGTGGGCGACCAAAAAGGAACACTAAATATTGAAGTTGGAGCTTATTTTTCTCCATTTGAATATAGTGAGGATAAAAAGGAAGAGCCAAACGGAACTTCTGATGAAAACAGTGCTGAACTCGATCTAGAAGAAGAAACTCAATAGAAAAAATGGAATGAAAATATTTTTACTTAAACAGAAAAAAATACTGAAATACTTCGTAAATTGGTAACGCTTATGTTAAAATTGGTAATAACTATAGGTTTTAACATAAAATGATGGTATAGGAGGTTTCAATGAATTGGGGAATACTGAAATGTATGTAAGTCTAGATATTGGAACCACTTCAATAAAAGTAGTTGTAGCTGAATATATAAACGGTCAAATGAATATTATTGGAGTAGGAAATGAAAAATCTGAAGGCTTAAACCGTGGAATTATCGTAGATATTGATAAAACGGTACAATCAATTAATAAAGCAATTAAACAAGCAGAGCAAAAAGCAAATGTAAATATTCATAACGTTATTGTAGGCATTCCGAGTACATCTGTTGAAATAGAAACGTGTCATGGAATGATAGCAGTATCCGGAGAAAATCGTGAGATCACTGAAGTAGACGTCCAAAATGTTTTGGCAGCTGCAATGGTAAAATCGGTTCCTCCAGAAAGAGAAATCTTAACCATTTTACCTGAAGAATTTATCGTTGATGGATTCGATGGCATCAAAGATCCGAGGGGAATGATTGGTGTTCGCTTGGAAATGCATGCTATTATGTTAACTGGGCCAAAAACTATCTTACATAACACAAAACGTTGTGTGGAAAAAGCTGGTTTACAAATTCAAAATATCGTCTTACAATCTTTAGCAGCAAGCAGTGTAGCTATGTCTAGCGGTGAAAGAGATTTTGGCACAATATTGCTTGATTTGGGAGGCGGACAAACAACTGCTTCAGTTATGCATGATCATCAGTTGAAATACACGTATGTAGATCAAGAGGGTGGAGATTACGTAACGAAAGATATCTCTGTTGTTTTAAACACAACCATTGAAAGTGCTGAAAGAATAAAACGCGATTATGGATATGCTTTGCCAGAAGAAACTTCTCAAGAAGAAACTTTTCCAGTAGAAGTGATTGGCAAAAGTCAGCCGGTAAAAATCGATGAGCATTATCTGTCAGAAATTATTGAAGCTCGGTTGGTTCAGATTTTTGAAAAAGTGAAATCTGAATTAGACAAGGTTGGAGCAAGAGATTTGCCTGGTGGAATGATTTTAACGGGTGGTGCTGCAGCCTTACCTGGTGCAGTAGAGTTAGCTGAAGATATTTTTGAAATTCCAGTTAAACTCTATATTCCTCATCAAATGGGTCTACGTTATCCAGCATTTACTACGGGTATAGGCTTGATTCAATATGAAGCTAACTTAGATGATATTCATCAAATTATGAAAGAATATCAATTAGGTGTTACAAGAAATGAAGATTCTTCTTACAATGCTAAACCAGAAACCTTTTCAGAAAATGATGAAAACGACTCTTTAGAATATGAAAAAGTAAAACCAATTAAGAAAGAAAAGAAAAAAGAAGATAAGTGGAGCAATAAGGCAAAAAGCTTTATCTCAAATTTCTTTGATTAAATAGAATACATTCAGATTGTAGTAGGAGGAAATGGAATGGACTTAGAATTTGACACAAATCCAGCTAATGGAGCGATAATTAAAGTAATTGGTGTTGGTGGAGCTGGAAATAATGCTGTTAACCGAATGATTGATGAAAATGTACAAGGTGTAGAATTTATCGTAGCAAATACTGATTTACAAGCTTTAGCAGGTTCGAATGCCGAAGTGAAAATCCAACTTGGGCCAAAATTAACACGTGGTCTAGGAGCAGGAGCAAATCCTGAAATTGGTCGTAAAGCAGCTGAAGAAAGTGAAGAACAAATTGCTGAATCATTACGTGGAGCCGATATGATTTTCGTAACCGCTGGTATGGGTGGCGGAACGGGTACTGGTGCCGCACCTATCGTAGCTCGTATTGCTAAAGAACAAGGCGCTTTAACAGTTGGAGTAATCACTAGACCCTTTACTTTTGAAGGACCTAAACGTGGACGTTTTGCTGCTGAAGGTGTAGCGCAAATGAAAGAACACGTGGATACTCTTGTCATCATTTCAAATAACCGGTTGTTAGAAATTGTTGATAAAAAGACACCAATGCTTGAAGCCTTCCATGAAGCCGATAATGTTTTACGCCAAGGTGTACAAGGAATTTCAGATTTAATCACAGCACCTGGATATGTAAACTTAGATTTTGCTGATGTAAAAACAGTTATGGAAAATCAAGGGTCAGCACTAATGGGGATTGGTATGGCAAGTGGTGAAAATCGTACAGTCGAAGCTACTAAAAAAGCTATTTCATCTCCATTGTTAGAAGTTTCAATTGATGGCGCAGAGTCTGTATTGTTAAATATTACAGGTGGATCTGACTTAACATTATTCGAAGCACAAGATGCCTCAGATATCGTTTCTGCAGCGTCTACTACAGAAGTAAACATTATATTTGGTACTTCTATTAACGAAAACTTAGGTGATGATGTTATCGTAACGGTTATTGCAACAGGTATCGATACAACTAAAGCAAGAGAAGTAAAACCACAAACAAACGAAAGAAATCGAAATAGTTCTACTCAAAGAATTGTGCCTGAAACATCAGCTGTACAATCTGATCAAACAAAAGATCCTTTTGGCGATTGGGACATTCGTCGCGAACCTAGTTTGCGTGATCAAAGAGCTAAATCTCAATCGAATGAGTTAAATCAACAAAATGAAAAACCTGACTTTGACATTTTTAAACGAGAAGAAAAGCAAGAACAAGAGAGTCATCAAGAAGAAGATAATCTTGATACACCTCCATTCTTTAGAAGACGCCGTAAATAAGAATGAGTTCTGTTAAAGAAAATTGTCAAGAAATTGAACGTAAGTTAGGTTTGTCATTAAAAAAAGTTAATCGAGAACGTTCTAGTGTACAAGTTGTTGCAGTGACTAAAAGTGTTTCTAGTGAGCAAGCTATTTCCGTGATTGAAGAAGGCTATACACATCTGGCAGAAAATCGTCCCGAAGGTTTGGAAGCAAAACAGGAAGAACTAAATGATCCTCAATTGGTCTGGCATTATATTGGAAATCTACAAACAAGAAAAGTAAAGAAAGTAATCAATAAAATTGATTACTTTCATGCTTTGGATCGTTTGGCATTAGCTGAAGAAATTGAAAAACGAGCGAACAAAACTATTTCTTGTTTTGTTCAAGTAAATGTGACGGGTGAATCTTCTAAAAGTGGGGTAAGCCCGGATGATCTTGATGAATTTATTGGTAGCCTTTCACAATATTCAAAGATAAAAGTAGTTGGTTTAATGACTATGGCGCCTTTAAATGCTGAGGAGACAGTTGTTCGCACGGCTTTTGCTCATTTGAGAGGCTTACAACAGATCATTCAGGAAAAAACTCTCTCTCATGCACCGTGCACAGAACTTAGTATGGGAATGAGCAAAGATTATACTATTGCTGCTGAAGAAGGAGCAACTTTTATTCGAATCGGAACGTCTTTTTTTGAATAAGAATCAATTTCAATAAAGAAGGAAATTGATTTAAAAAGGAGGACTTTAAATGAGCATGTTAACTAATTTTTCTCAATTTTTTGGGTTAAACGATGAAGAAGAATTTGAATTAGAAAATGCAACTGACAATCAAGAAAATAGATCATCAAAAGCAGAAAAAAGTGAAGCTAAGCGAGAATTGAAAAATCAACGAGCTTTCAATACACGTCGTGAACCAGCAACAACAAATAAAGTTGTTGCAATGAAAAACCCAGAGAATCCTTACCAATCTAAAATTGTTGTATTTGAGCCTAGGGTTTATTCTGAAGTTCAAGAGATTGCAGATTTACTGCTTAGCAATCAATCTGTTGTTTTAAATTTCACGCGTATTGAAGAAGATCAAGCTAAAAGGATCGTTGATTTTTTAACTGGAACTATCTACGCTATAAGCGGAGATATTCAGCGTATTGGTGAAGAAATTTTCTTGTGTACACCTAAGAATGTTGAAATTGATGGTGCATTGTCAGAAGTTATGCAAGAAAAAGATTTTTATTAAAGAAAAGAGGAAAAATCGATAGTGGCTTATTTTATATCATTACTTTACACGGTGCTTTCTAGAGCCTTAGATATCTACTCTACTCTGATTATCGTATATATCTTAATGTCTTGGTTTCCTGGAGCTTATCAATCAAAATTTGGTCGCATATTGTCATCCATTTGTGAACCGTACTTAAACTTCTTTAGACGGTTTATCCCACCAATTGGTATGATTAGTTTTTCAGGAATTGTTGCTTTAATTGTTTTAAATTTAGCTAAAAGTGGACTTTTTTCACTCTTTCAGCTAATCATGAGGATACTGTATTAATTTAGGGAGGTATTTTTCTTATGATTGAAAATGTCTATCAGCATTTTAGAAAAGAAGAGCAATCCTTTATTGATACCGTTATTGGTTGGATAAGAAATGTTGAAGACCAATATACTCCTTATTTGACAAATTTTTTAGATCCCCGTCAATTGCATATCGTAAAAACAATCGTTGGAAAAAATAGTGAGATTACTATTCATTCTTTTGGAGGATATGAAGCAGCAGAGAGAGTGAGAGCTTTCATCTGCCCTTCATATTTCACTCCAAAGCAGGATGATTTTGAAATAACGATTTGTGAAATCCGTTACCCTATAAAATTTGCATCGTTGTCACATGGAAAAGTGTTAGGTACTCTGCTTTCGACTGGGCTAAAAAGAGATTATTTCGGAGATATCATTTCGGATGGCACACGTTGGCAAGTATTTGTTGAAAATACAACAAAAAGTTATGTGGAACAGCAAGTTATCAGTATTGGGAAAGTTGCAGTCCGTATGGAAGAAAGAGACTATACCGACATTTTAGTTCCTATAGATAATTGGACAATTGAAAGTCAAACAGTTTCATCTATGCGTCTGGACACATTGGTTTCCAGCGTGTTTAAGGTGTCTAGACAACGTGCTAAACAGATGATCGAATCAGGAAAAGTGAAGTTGAATTGGGTTGAATCGACTCGACCAGATTTTGAAATAGGGTTGTTAGATATTGTTTCAGTTCGAGGATATGGAAGATTACAAGTTCAAGAAATTGAAGGCAAAACTAAAAAAGATAAGTGGCGTTTGCAGTTAGGTGTCTTATATAAATAACGGTTAACTCATTTACTTGTAGGTTAGTTTATGATAATTTAGTACTAAAGCACGTAAAATTTAAAAAATGGAGGTGTCTTATATGGTGTTGACTCCCTTAGATATACATAACAAAGAGTTCCCTGTCAAGATGCGAGGCTACGATCAAGATCAAGTAAACGATTATTTAGATCAAATCATTAAGGACTACGAAATGGTTTTAAAAGAAAAACGTGAATTAGAAAAAAACTTGCAATTTTCTGAAGAAAAAGTAGGGTACTTCAACAATCTTCAAGATGCTCTAAATAAATCGATTATTGTTGCTCAAGATGCAGCAGATAGATTAAAGGAAAATGCGGCTAAAGAAGCTAATATTATTCGTTTAGAAGCTGAAAAAAATGCGGATCGTTTGTTGGATGAAGCAGTTTCTAAAGCTAGAAAAATTACTACTGAAACAGATGAGTTGAAAAAACAAAGTAGAGTCTTTAAACAACGTCTGCAGATTATGATAGAATCTCAACTAGAAATGGTTAAGAATTCAGAATGGGATGATTTGTTAAGACCTACTGAAGAAGAAACACTCAACATACCTACATTAAAAGAAATTTTAGCAAGTGTTAATCAACCAGAAGAAGTTGTGAGTTCTGATGTTGAATCGAACGATGAGACCATTGAAGAAAATAATTCTGAGCAGCTAACAGTAGTTAGTACAAACGTAATAGAAAATAACGACATGCAAGAACAACATTCAATAGAAGGCACTTTGCCAGCTATTGAATTGCCTAAATAAGCAAAAATCAGTGAATGGAACAGAAAAACAATAGAACACTACAGTAAGCGAGTTAGAGATAGTGAAAGCCTAACAGTCCCTTCTAATTGTCAGATCCTCCATGAGTGTTAATTTGAATTTAAGTAAAATTAACCGGTTAATTGACGTTATACAATTACTTAAGAGAAGAAAAAACTACAATTTTTTCTTCTGAATTTGGGTGGTACCACGAAGATTTCGTCCCTCTAGGGATGAAGTCTTTTTTTTATTGATAAGATTAGTTGCAATTGACAAATCTCAGTTGTATGATGAGCATGTCGTTTTGGAACTAAGGAAATAAAATAGAACAAATGAGGAGTAGATCTTAATGAAAATGAAAGAAACATTACAATTAGGAAAAACAAAATTTCCCATGCGTGGAAATTTACCAGTTCGTGAGCTAGAATGGCAAAAAAACTGGGAAGAATTAGATATTTATGGACAAAGACAAAAAATCAATGAAGGCAAACCAACTTTCGTTTTACATGATGGCCCGCCGTATGCAAATGGAAACATCCATATTGGACATGCCTTAAATAAAATCAGTAAAGATATCATTGTACGTTACAAATCAATGTCTGGTTTCAGATCTCCTTACGTGCCAGGCTGGGACACTCATGGTCTGCCAATTGAACAAGCCTTAACAAATAAAGGTGTTAAACGTAAAGAAATGAGCCTTGCAGAATTCCGTAAATTATGTGAAGAATATGCTTGGGAACAAGTAAATAAACAAAAAGAAGATTTTAAACGTCTAGGTGTAGCGGGAGAATGGGACCATCCATACGTAACACTAACGAAGGAATACGAAGAAGCTCAAATCCGTGTGTTTGGGAAAATGGCCGAAAAGGGTTATATCTATAAAGGTTTAAAACCCATTTACTGGTCTCCATCTAGTGAATCTGCACTTGCAGAAGCTGAAATTGAATACAAAGATGTCAAGTCAGCAAGTATTTATGTAGGCTTTAAAGTTGTTGATGGGAAAGGTCTGATCGATGAAGATACTTCATTTGTTATTTGGACAACTACACCATGGACTATCCCTTCAAATCTTGCCATTACTGTCCATCCAGAATATGACTATTCTGTTGTCATTGCAGACGGTAAGAAATATGTTTTAGCAAAAGATTTGATTGAAACTGTCACAGAAGAAATTGGTTGGAATCAAGTTGAAACGATTAAAGAGTTAAAAGGTAAAGACTTAGAATTCATGACGGCTCAACACCCAATGTATGACCGTACTTCTCTCTTAATTCTAGGTGACCATGTAACCCTTGAAGCAGGTACCGGACTTGTTCATACAGCTCCTGGTCACGGAGATGATGACTTTATAGTAGGACAAAAATACAAATTAAGTGTTTTGTCGCCAGTTGACGATAAAGGTTGTTTTACAGATGAAGCGCCAGGACTAGAAGGTATTTTTTACAATGATGGAAATAAAGTCATTACAGAGTGGTTAGAAAAAGAAGGAGCACTATTGAAATTAAACTTCTTTACTCATAGTTACCCACATGACTGGAGAACTAAAAAACCGGTTATTTTCCGTGCAACACCTCAGTGGTTTGCTTCTATTGATCAATTCCGCGGAGACATTCTGGAAGCCGTTGAAGGTGTTGAATGGGTTCAAAAATGGGGTATGCAACGTTTGTATAACATGGTCCGTGATCGTGGCGATTGGGTTATTTCACGTCAACGTGCTTGGGGAGTTCCTTTGCCAATCTTCTATGGTGAAAATGGCGAAGCTATTATAACACCGGAAACAACTGAACACGTAGCAGCTTTATTTGGAGAGTTTGGTTCAAATATTTGGTTTGAACGTGATGCTAAAGAGTTGTTACCAGAAGGATTCACTCATCCATCAAGTCCAAATAATCAGTTTACAAAAGAAACTGATATCATGGATGTATGGTTTGATTCTGGTTCATCTCATGAAGCTGTATTAAGAGCTAGAGAAAATTTAACTTTCCCAGCTGATATGTATCTTGAAGGTTCAGATCAATACCGTGGTTGGTTTAATTCAAGCATCACGACCAGTGTAGCTATTAATGGAGTAGCACCTTATAAAACAGTTCTCTCACAGGGGATGGTTTTAGATGGAGATGGACGTAAAATGAGTAAATCTCTTGGAAATACGATTGCACCAAGCAAAGTTATCAAACAAATGGGGGCTGACATTGTACGTCTATGGGTTTCTAGTGTAGATACACAAGCAGATGTGCGTGTGAGTGATGAAATTTTAAAACAAGTTTCTGAAGTTTACCGTAAAATCCGTAATACCATGCGTTTCTTATTGGCTAATACCGCTGACTACGATCCTTCAGCAAACAAAGTAGAGTTTAATAATTTAAGATCTGTTGACAAATACCTAATGATTCGTTTGAATCAATTGGTAGAAAAAGCAGAAGGGCATTATGATAACTATGAATTTTCTTCTATCTACCAATTAATTAATAATTTCTGTACAGTTGACTTGTCTCAATTCTATCTAGATTTTGCTAAAGATGTTGTTTATATTGAAGCTGAGGATGCTTATGAACGCCGTGCTATGCAAACAGTATTTTATGAAGTATTAGTAAAAATTACAAAACTGTTAACACCAATTCTTCCACATACTGCTGAAGAAATTTGGTCATTCTTAAGCGAAACCGATGAATTCGTTCAATTAACAGATATGCCAGCCATCGATCGCTATGAAAATGAAGCTGAACTATTAGACATGTGGGATGCTTTCATGGATATTCGCGATGTGGTTCAAAAAGCTCTTGAAGAAGCGCGTAATGAAAAAATCATTGGAAAATCTTTTGAAGCAAAAGTAACTCTTTATCCTACAGAACAAACAAAAGATTTGTTTGTTTCATTAAATAGTAATTTAGCACAATTATTAATTGTTTCTAATTTAGAAATAGCAGAATCGATTGAAGAGGCACCTAGTAATGCGGTTCATTCAGAATCTGTAGCCGTTGTAGTAGAACACGCTCATGGCGAAACTTGCGAAAGATGTCGCGCTATCAAAGAAGATGTAGGTTCTAATGAAAATGCACCAACTCTTTGTGCTCGCTGTGCAGCAATCGTTGAAGAACATTTTCCAGAAGCTTTAGTACCTGAAACTGAAGCAGAATAACCTAGTTAGATAATAAGGGAGTGAGACTTTTGTCTCACTCCCTTATTTAGATACTTCTTATTTTTTATTGTAATCTGAAAATGAAATGGTAAAATATGTTAAGGAAAAAGAGGAGGTACAATCATTATGCAAGTAGACTTAATTAAAGTTCATGGATCAGAAAACGAATTTTTTATTTTAGATGAAACATTGCTAGAAAGAACATTGACACAGGATGAACTTGTATCTCTGACTCAAATCATTACGGATCGCAACACAGGGCTTCTAAAGGGGGCTGATGGAGTTCTTTTAGTAGGAACAACAAATCATGAAGAAACTGATGGAAGTATGAGAGTTATCAATTATGATGGTAGTGAAGCCAGTATGTGTGGCAATGGATTAAGAACGGTTGCGCGTTATCTTTCTGAAAAAAATAAAAAAAATGAGTTTGTTGTTGAAACAATGCATGCTGATCTACACGTAAAAAAAGCAGAAGAGTTAGGAAAAGATATTCAAACTTTTCAAGTTGAAATTTCTCCAGTATCTTTTAATGTAGACGATTTGCCATTCAATTGGGCAACAGAAAAATTTATTGATAAAGAACTACCAGACCTTGCTACTAATTTACGGTTTTCTGCGGTTGCAGTTCCAAATCCTCATTTGATCAGTTTTGTCGATCATGAAACATTATACAGCTCACAATTTGAGGAGATTGCAACATATTTGAATGGAAAAAATCCTTATTTTCCTGATGGAGTAAATGTTAGCTTTGTAGAAGTACTAAATAAACAATCACTATTTGTCCGTACTTTTGAAAGAGGAGTAGGCTTTACAAATGCTTGCGGTACTGCAATGGCAGCGAGCAGTTTAATGTACGTGTTATTAAAAAATGGCCAACTTGAAGAAAAAATTCAAGTGACTAACCCTGGGGGAATGGTTCAAACGATTGTTCATAAAGATGAAGATGGAACTTACTGGATGGACTTAATTGGAAATGCAACGTATTTAAATAAAGTGTCTATCTCATTAGAAGATATTTTAACTAATAATTTAGGTAATCATACCCAAGTACACCTGGATGAAAATGAAAATTACCATAATTTTTTAAAAGAAATTGCGATTGATTAAAAAAAAAATCTAAATGAAAATGTTGCTGTTAAAGCAAAGTAACCCCTTGCAAAAATGAAAATCCTAAGTTATAATAATTTTGTAATCGATTTTGTTTTTATGAAAGACAATAAGCCACAAAAGAGAATCAATTGCAAAATGACTAATCGGAGGTACAGGAAATTATGGAAAAAGGAACAGTAAAATGGTTTAATGCAGAAAAAGGTTTTGGTTTTATTGAAGTTGAAGGTGGAGACGACGTATTTGTACACTTCAGTGCAATTACAGGCGATGGCTTCAAATCATTAGAAGAAGGACAAGCAGTTGAATTTGAAATCGTTGAAGGAAACCGTGGAGCACAAGCTGCAAACGTTGTAAAACTTTAATTTTAATTCAATTAATCAAAGTACCAACAGATTTTTAATCTGTTGGTACTTTTTTTTTGTAAGTAAGTATCAAAAAACGATCTTTCTATTGACTTTAAGTTAGTGATAAGTTAATATAGTTAGCGTGCTAACAAAAATTAATTCTATGAATTTTTTTAAAAGTTATCCAAAAGAGCGAGGTGGAAAAAATTTTTTTTGATGAGGAAAATAATGAAAAAGCAATTGGAATGGAAATACGTAAATTAGTAAATTTCATACACAGAAATGTTGAATCTTTTAAAATAGAAGAAGATGAACATCATATTACTAAGATGCATGGAATGATTATTGGGTTTTTAAATAATGCTAAAGACGAAGATATATTCCAAAAAGACATTGAAAAAAAATTTTCAATGCGTCGTTCTACTACTTCAAAAATGTTGAAAAGTATGGAAGATAAAGGATTAATTAAGCGGATTTCAATTGAAACGGATGCACGAGTTAAGAAGTTACAACTATCAGAAAAAGGTCAAAGTTTGGTTGAAGAAGTAACAAAAGAATACCAAAGAATAGAAAGTTTATTGATCCAAGGATTAACGGACGAAGAGCTTGAACAATTTTTCAAAACCATTTATAAGATGCAACAAAATATGTTGAAAGATATAGAGTAAGACTCAGTTAAAGAAACGAAGGAGAACGACTATGCTAAAAATATTAAAATATTTAAAACAAAAAGAATGGATGATGATTTTATTTAGTATCATCTTTATAGTTGTTCAAGTCTATTTGGATTTAGAACTACCAGAATATATGTCTAAAATTACACAACTTATCCAACTTCCGGGTTCAAAAATGCAAGATATATTTGAAAATGGTGGCTATATGATGTTGTGTGCCCTAGGTAGTTTAGTGGCATCTTTTGTAACAGTATTCTTTGTTTCAAAAGTAGCAGCTGGCCTGTCACGCACGATAAGATCAGAAGTATTTCAAAAAGTTGAAGGATTTTCAATGGAAGAAATCAATCATTTTTCTACTGCAAGTTTGATTACTCGTTCTTCAAATGATGTAACACAAATTCAAATGGCTATGTCACTTGGATTGCAAGTGTTAATTAAGGCTCCTATTATGGCTATATGGGCAATATCAAAAATAGTCGATAAATCTTGGGAGTGGACATTCTCAACAGCGGGTGCTGTAGTTGTATTGCTTCTTATCATAAGTGTTGTAGTAATATTCGCTTTGCCAAAGTTTAAAGTGATCCAAAACTTAACAGATAACCTTAACCGAGTTACACGCGAAAATCTAACTGGTTTACGTGTTATCCGTGCATATAATGCAGAAAATTTTGAAGAAGAAAAATTTGAAACAGCAAATCATAAATTAATGAATACAAACTTATTCATCAATAGAATCATGGCTATCATGGGACCAGGAATGACATTGATTATGAGTGGTTTAAGTTTATCAATTTACTGGATCGGTGCTTACTTGATCAACGGTGTTCAATTAGTAAATCAATCAAGTGCTTTAGAACGTATCAGTTTGTTTAGCGATATGGTTGTATTTTCTTCATATGCTGTTCAAGTTGTTATTTCATTTATGATGTTAACGATTGTATTTATTATCGTCCCTCGTGCTTCTGTATCAGCTGGACGTATTTTAGAAGTTTTAAATACAAAAGAAACAATTAAGGATGGAACGTTGACACAATCTGCTCAAGATCAAAAAGGAACGGTAGTATTTGATAATGTAACATTCCAATATCCTGATGCTTCTGAAGCTATATTGGAAAATATTTCCTTTACAGCAAATAAAGGTGAGACAGTTGCTTTTATTGGTTCTACGGGTAGTGGAAAGAGTACGTTGGTTAATTTGATTCCTCGTTTCTTCGATGTAACAGGTGGGGAAATTAAAATCAACGGACACGATATTAAAGAATATACACAAAACTATCTGCATTCTTTAGTTGGGTTTGTTCCACAAAAAGCGTTCTTATTTAGTGGAACGGTTCGTTCAAATGTGAGTTATGGGGATGCTGGTCATGAAGTAACTGAAGCTGACATGAAAAAAGCTATTGAAATAGCTCAAAGTAGTGACTTTGTTGAGAAAATGGAAAACGGATATGATGCCTCTATTGCTCAATCAGGAAGCAACGTATCTGGAGGGCAACGTCAACGTTTAGCTATTTCACGTGCCATTTCACGAAAACCAGAAGTTTTAGTATTTGATGATTCATTTTCAGCTTTAGACTATAAAACAGATCGTGTATTACGTGCAGCACTAAATAAGGAATTAAAAGATACAACAAAATTAATTGTTGCTCAACGTATTGGTACCATTCGTGATGCAGACAAAATTATTGTTTTAGATGAAGGAAAAATTGTTGGAATTGGTACACATCAAGAATTGATGCAAACGTGTGAAGTCTATCAGGACATCGCTTATTCTCAACTTTCTAAGGAGGAATTAGCAGATGAGTAAACAAAAAAATACGCCAATGAATGGACCGATGGCAGGTAAGAAACCTGATAATTTTAAGGAATCTATTGGTAAGTTAGCAAAATATTGTAAACCCTACATGATGTACATTATAGTAGCATTTGTATTTGCTATTTTCGGTACAGTATTTAATTTAATAGGGCCTGATCGTCTCAGTGAAATTACAGATATAATCACTGCAGGCATTACAGGTGCTATAGATTTAGAAAAAATAAAAAGTATTGGTCTATTTTTAGTTGCGTTGTATGTTCTTGGTGCAATCTTATCTTATTTCCAAGGATTTATTATGGCTACTGTAACTCAAACAGTTACAAAAAAACTGCGTACAGATATTTCAACAAAAATTAATCGTTTGCCGTTACGGTACTTTGATAGTAACAATCATGGGGATATTTTGAGCCGTGTAACAAATGATGTGGATACAATTGGCCAAACTTTAAATCAAAGTTTGGGTCAATTGGTAACCTCTATTAGTTTATTTATTGGATCATTAATTATGATGTTCTACACAAATGTTCCTATGGCAATCTCTGCCATCTTATCCACTGTTATTGGTTTTGGTTTAATGATCACCATTATTAAAAGGTCACAAAAATATTTCAGTCAACAACAAAAAAGTTTAGGCGAATTAAATGGTCATGTCGAAGAAATATATACAGGTCATAATATTGTAAAAGCATTTAATGGTGAAGCATCAGCAATTGAAGAATTTAATGAAATCAATAGTAAATTATTTGATAGTGCTTGGAAGTCTCAATACATTTCAGGTCTAATGATGCCATTAATGAACTTTATTGGAAACTTTGGATATGTAGTGGTCTGTGTAGTCGGAGCTTATCTAGCATTCAATGATCAAATTACTTTTGGTGTGATTGTTGCCTTTATGATGTATATTCGTTTCTTTACACAACCTCTTTCACAAATTGCACAAGCTTTTACTAGTTTACAATCGGCAGCAGCTGCAAGTGAGCGTGTCTTTAATTTCTTGGAAGAAGATGAGTTAGAAGTCGAAACTGGGAAACCTACTTCATTAGGTACAGTTAAAGGAAATGTTACATTCGACCATGTTAAATTTGGATATAATCCTGACAGACTAATCATTAATGATTTCTCTCTGGAAGCTAAAGCTGGACAAAAAATTGCAATCGTAGGTCCAACAGGGGCAGGTAAGACAACATTAGTAAACTTATTAATGCGTTTCTATGAAGTGAATAGTGGAGAAATCTACATTGATGGAACACCAATTTCTAGTGTTACTAGAGGAGCCTTACACGAACAATTCTGTATGGTATTACAAGATACTTGGTTATTTGAAGGAACGGTTAGAGAAAATATTGTCTACAGTAAAACAGGTGTAAAAGATGAAGAAGTGGTCAACGCTTGTAAAGCAGTTGGAGTACATCATTTTATTCAAACTTTGCCACACGGTTACGATACAATTTTAGATGATACAACAAGTTTATCTGCTGGGCAAAAACAATTAATGACGATTGCTCGTGCAATGGTCGCAGATGCCCCATTATTGATTTTGGACGAAGCAACAAGTTCTGTTGATACCCGTACTGAATTGATTATTCAAAAAGCAATGGATAGCTTAATGCATGGAAGAACTTCTTTCGTTATTGCACATCGTCTATCAACTATTAAGAATGCAGATTTGATTATTGTGATGAAAGATGGAGATGTAGTAGAAAGTGGAAACCATGATGTTTTATTGCAACAAAATGGATTTTATGCGGATCTTTACAATAGTCAATTTGATCAAGAAGAAGAGTAAAAAGAGTATTAAATAGCTGTACCTATTGGGGCGTGAATGAAGAAATTCATTCACGTCTTTTTTTGAGTGTAGAAAAATAAAATTTTGAATCTGTCAATCAAATTTAGTGTGTTGTAAGGTCTTGAAGTGTATAGTTGGACAATTATGTGTCTTACTCTATAAAGATGCTTAAAAGAGTGTTATTTCACTCTAGATGAGTCTGTTATCCTCGATTACTAGACACAAAAAAAAGCAATCCAAGAAATTTCTTTCTTGAACTGCTTTTTTTATTAATACTCTTAACCTTTGCGTCTTCCAACAATAAGAGAGAAGATAAAAATTAAAATAATAGCTCCAATTAATGCTGGAATAATCGCGAAACCGCCAATGATAGGTCCGAAGTCGCTTAATAATGAACTACCGATCCATGATCCGATAAAACCAACAATAATGTTTCCGATAATTCCGCCTGGTACGTCTTTACCAACTATCATACCTGCGATAGCTCCTAAAATTCCACCTACAATTAATGACCAAATAAATCCCATATTCGTTTCCTCCTTCAAAAAATGTTATTCTTTATTACACTTATTAGTATAGTCACACTTCGTTCACATATCAAATGATATGCTCTTCGTAGTATTTGGGGTCTATAATTTTTAGTGTTGGTAGATTTCTAAAATCGATTATACAAAATTTTTGGAGGAATAGGGTTGCTTGTAGC
>NZ_JBEMBC010000014.1:37777-52228 GCF_040274425.1 Carnobacterium sp. | reverse complement strand
AGCGTAATGACCGGCTCAATACCATTTTTCAATAATTCATCAAATAAATCATCGTAAAATTGAAGTCCAGCTTCATTCGGCTCAGCTTCGTCGCCTTTCGGGAAAATACGCGTCCAGTTGATAGATGTACGTAAACTGTTCAATCCCATTTCAGCGAACAACGCCACATCTTCTTTATAACGATTGTAAAAATCAATGGCTTCGTGATTCGGATAAAATTTACCTTCTTCAACCGTTTTGGTAATTTCGCGTGGCTTACCAGCTGCACCAGCCGTCATTACATCAGCGACACTAGGTCCTTTACCATCTTGATTCCAGCCACCTTCGAATTGGTGGGCTGCTAGTGCTCCGCCCCATAAGAAATCTTTTGGAAATTTAGACATTTTTATTACCTCCTATTTTTTGATTGTTAAGATTGTGCCTGTTGCTTCTTTTGATTGAGAAACCAATACATCTGTGTATTCATTGGTATTCGTTACAATGACTGGTGTGACAGTCGGCAGATCAGCTGCTTCGATTTGATTGATATCAAATTCTACAAGCAGATCACCTTTCTCAATCGATTGCTCTGCTTCAATATGAACGGTAAAGGGTCTTCCTTCTAATTCAACGGTTTCCAGTCCAATATGGATCAACACTTCGACACCATCGTCAGAAGTCAAACCAATAGCATGCTTAGTACCAGCTATAAATGTTACTTTACCATTAAATGGTGCTGTCACTCTACCTTCTGCAGGTTTAATCGCTACTCCTTTACCCATTGCTCCTGATGAAAACACAGGATCGGGTACTTCAACTAACGGTACAAGCATTCCTTTGATTGGAGTTTGAATGTCAATTTCTGAAGAATTATCTACTGTTGTAGCAGTTTGGGTGTTGCCTTCAACGTCAGTTTCTGTCGTAGTCGATGGTGCATCAGCAACTTCTTCTACAGCGTCATCCCCATAACCAAAGATTTGAACCAATATAATTGGCAAGATAAGAGCGATGACCGTTCCAGCCAGTACTCCCCAGAAAGAAGAAGGATGATCAGCGCTGTATGTGTTGATGATGGTTAGCGGTCCCGGTAATCCTGTATACACAAATGAGAAAGAATTAAAGAAACTAGTCACCAACGAAGCGACTGCCCCAGTAACGATTCCAATAATAAATGGTTTCTTGAAACGCAAGTTAACCCCGTAAATGGCAGGTTCAGTAATTCCAAATAAACCAGTAATAGCAGCAGATAAACTGACACTGCGGACTTCTTTTTTCTTTGTTTTTAAGAAAACGGCTAAAGCAGCTCCCACTTGAGAGATGACCGCAATCGTTTGATACACTTGGAAAGTGTCCATGCCATACTGTTCATGGTTAGCCAGAATGACCGGTGTGATTCCCCAGTGAACGCCCAGCAGTACAAACAACTGCCATGCTCCACCAATAATGATACCAGCTAAGGCTGGGAAAGAAACCGCTAAAGCTGTATAACCTGCTGCAACTATATTTGCTCCAGCTGCAGACAGCGGTCCAATCACAATAATGGTTAACGGAACCGCAATAAAAATACTGAATAATGGCGTAAACAAGCGTGTTACGGCCTCTGGTAAAATACGTTCTAAAAAACGTTCCAAATAGGATAATAACCATACCAGCAATATAGCTGGGATGACCGTTGAAGTATAAACGGTTTCACTTAACGGCATACCGAAGAAAGAGATGGCTTCTCCTGCACCTGCACGTTGAGCCAATTCTGAAAAACCTGGCGCTACCAAGGCAGCGTTTGCAAAAATTGCCGTATACGTATTTGTTTTAAAATGTTTAGAAGCTGTTACCGCAATAAAAATCGGTAAGAAAGTAAATGGCGACCAAGAGACCACATCAAAAACTTGATAAGTGCCTGTTTCTACAATGCTTGGCCAAATCTGAGACAAAATGATCAAAGCCCCTTGAATCGTTCCGGCAGCTGCTAGTACATAAATAAATGGCGCAAATACAGCTGACATCGTCGCGATGATTCGGCTAAAGATATTGCCTTTCTTCGTATCTTCTGTCGCTTCTTTCTTCTCTCCTCCAGTTAGTTCGCTAAATTCATTGTAAACTTTATCTAATGTATTTCCAATAACGATTTGGAATTGTCCACCTTTACGAACTACATCAATAACTCCTGGTAGTTTTTTGACAGATTGAACCATCTCGTCGTCTTCTTCTTTCAATACCAACCGTAAGCGTGTGGCACAGTGAGTCGAATTGGAAATGTTTTTGTCTCCACCAATCTCTTCCAAAATCCGCTCAGCTAAATCGCGGTTTTTATTTTCTTTCATGTTTTTCCTCCTTTTCACTTAAAAAGTGTATGGGTATAATTTATTCCTGTGACTACATCATAAATTATACCCATACACTTTGTCAATACCCTTACAATTTAAAATATGCTATAATTCTAAATAAAGGAGCCAAAGTGATGAACAAATACCATGAAGTCGCCAACAAAATTAATATTTACATTCAAGAAAACAATTTAACACGAGGTCATAAATTGCCTACTCTCACTGAATTAGAAAGTACATATAATGTCGGTAAAAATACTATTATTAAAGCATTGGAAGTTTTAGAGACAAATGGTGTGATTTACCAAGTAAGAGGCAGCGGTACGTATGTCCGGGGTCGTCACCGTAAAGGTTTTGTAAATTTAACGGATGTTCAAGGATTCCAAAATATTTTTAGAGAATTCAATTTGTCTTCTGAAGTCATTGAATTAAAAGAAATCGAAGCACCTTCAAATATCACAGAAATACTTGAACTCACAGACCAAGAAACGATCTATTACGTTAAACGCGTCCGTTACATCGAATCGCGTCCCTTTTGTGTTGAAGAATCCTATTACCTCAAAACGGTCGTCCCATATTTAAATAAAGAAATTGCCAGCCAATCTATATTCAACTATTTAACGGAAGACTTAAAAATAAACATCCGTTTTTCAGATTTATTTATGCGCATCGGAAAATTAAATCAAGAAGAAGCAACATATTTACAGTTGGAAACACACGACCCTTCTTTAACGATCGAAAGCATCTATTATTTAAACAGTGGTCGTCCATTTAATTATTCCAATATCAAATACCATTACGAAGAAGCTCAATTCTTTGTGCAAGGGAATAATTTTTAAGTTAGATTTGAACTATCAATATAAACAAATACTTTTCTAAAGGAGACAGACTAAATGTCAGAAGAACTCACTCAAGAAATGCTCGATGAGCTATATGGCCACATCATCGTTTTGCATAAACCGGTCTTTTCTTTTACGAAATGCCTAACGACTTATTCAAAAGAAGATATGATCGCACTAGCTACTGACCTTCGTTATAAAGTGCGCCGCAGTAAAACAAAAACCGTTATTGCCGAAGATTTCTTCAAAGAACTATCTCTTAAAAGCCAGCATCGATTATCTTTTCAACCAAAAGAAACCATTCAACTCTTAAAAGAACTGATGAATGGTCCGAAAGAAATTGATCTCATACCTTTCTCTCGCAAAAATCCGGACTTATTTGATTTACTTTATTTTCGTTGGGTATTCTTATTTTATTACGAAGATACTTATACCCTAGTACTGCCAAACGAGACCAAAGAAATGCTGCAAAGTTTTATTGATGATCCTGATTTTAGAGAAGAAAATAAAAGAAAAAGCCTACTCCGTGACCATGCAGAGGCTTTTATGAACCTGTACGGTGCTTTTGAAACAGACTTTTTCTTAAAAGTGTGGCGTCAACACAATAAACAATACCCATTAGAACTTAATGGATTATTGTTTGAATTAATTGGGTTAGCTTGGTTTAATGAGCGACTAAGGTTTACAGATAGCTTAGAATATATTTTTGATAACTCTTTTTTAGATGAAAATGATGTACCTGTTTTCTTATCGAGTTCTTCACACCACGATTATTACCAACCTACAAAAGCTGATATTAACTATTTTGCTAACCATGAATTTGACGAGCGAACTGCTCAATACAAAAAAATGAGTCGATTTTTCGCTAAAAAGTTGAATTCACAAAAACTTAAAGATGTCATGGATCTGATTATGATTTATATTAAACTGGATTTAGACATGCAGGGTCTATTGGGAGAACTAAACAGTCAATTTGGCATTGTTTTTGATAGTGCGAAAGACGTAGAAGAATTTAGCTACCTATATTTAAACTTAAACAACCATTCACGCAAATTGTCTAACAAAGGCCATACACCAAGAGAACTAACTAAAAGCCATAATACATTATCATCTGTTCCTAATAATGTTGTTCCTTTTACGAATAAGAACACTGGAAAGCAAGAACCTATCCAAGTAAAAAAAATTGGCCGAAATGAGCCTTGTCCTTGTGGTAGTGGTAAGAAATACAAACATTGTCACGGAAAGTAACTATTAACAAAAAGCCAACAAGCAATTTTCTGCTTGTTGGCTTTTTATCTACTTCTTTTTTGCTTGATTTATTTGTTAGACTTATTACGTAAAGCTAAAAAAACATACATTTCTAAACAAACCTACTTCTTGAATTTACAGATACTGAAAGGACATCAAACAAATTATCAAGTTTTTTGGAGCTTCTCTTAATTTAATCTGTTTTTATCTCTTTTGTAACGGTAAAATCTCTTCTTCAATCAAGTCAGCAAATTGTTCTCTAACTTCTTTCCAATAAGTTAATCTTTTTACCGGTTTTTCTGAGTTCTCTTTATAGGTTTCATAATCACTCGTCCGTTTCAATTCATGTTCCCCATTTTGACGTGGTTTTGATGGATTATAGTTTTCTACTACATATTGAAATTCATTTGATTTCAATCCCATTTTATTGGAAAATTCTTTTACTAGCGATTGAGTAGTATCTTGAATCATGTCTTCCAACAATGTCGAAACTTGTGCTCCCCGATAATTGTCAGGGTTCTCTTGAATATCTTTCCAAAGTTTTTTCATCAATTCTCCTAGTTTTGGATTTCCTCTGCCTAAATCACTAATGTACGAGTCCACTTCATTTGAGTTTTGCTTAAACTCTTTAACTTTTGAACTGTCATTATCATTAGGAACAAATGCTTGGATTAATATCAAAATATACTCATAGTTGATTTCGTCCGTTCTAACAGACTCCAATTCATATTCTATGTCTATTTCAATTTTTTCCGGATCATCAATATCAACTGGAGGAGTTTTTAAAATCTCTATAACATTTACATATTTCCCATGATATTCTTCAATTTCTTCATCTGTTAAGCCATATTTGTCTTCCAATAATTCTGGTTCAAATTCAGAATAGACTTTTATTGCGGACAAAGAACGGTCAAAAACTTGAAAGGCCTTGGCAAATTTCTTCATTTTCGCAACATTTGTATCGTCTACTTCTTCAGGAGTCTCTGCTAGCATTCGTAATTCGTGCACAGAGTCTTGAAAGACTTTTTTTGCTTCTTCCCATGTCGGAGCTAATACCTCATTCTCACCTCCATTTGAATAAAGTATTAAAGCCTTGGTTACTTTTTCTTCAAATGTTTTTGGTGTTTGAAAAGTTACTACCTGTCCGTAATGTTTTGCGTTATCAAACAAACGATTTGTCCTAGAAAAAGCTTGAATGATGTCATGCGGTTTCATTGGCGGACGATCGATAAATAGCGTAGATAAACTTGGAGCATCAAATCCCGTTAATAAACGGTCTACGACAATAACAAGATCTAGTTGTTCATTTCGAAATTTATATTTCTCTTGCTTTCTTGCTAGTCGATCATTTACATTTCTGTTGTAAGCCTTCATTTCTGTCAAAGAATAATTTGTATGAAACATTTCGTTATAGTCTTTAATCGATGCTGCCATCTTTTTTTGATTTTCTTCAGAAGCTTCCTCATTTTCAGAAATAGAATAAGTAATGGCTATTTTCGGAAAATCAGGTAATACACTCTTTGTGCGTTTCCCTATCTTTACGCTTGTTTGTTCATTTATAACTTTTTTAAATAAGTCATAATATTTTTGAGCTTGCGAAATAGAAGATGTTGTTAAAATGGCATTATTCGTATTTCCCACCCCATTGGGAAAACCTAATTTAGAGCGTGATTTATTAACAATCGAATGGATTACTTCAAGCATGTGTTCCTCATCTTCATATACTTCTTTAGGAATCAAAGTTTCTTTTTCTTGACTAGTCATTGTAGAAAGTTCTACTTTTGGATTTAGTTGTTTCAGCATCATGTCTAATTCATATTCAGAGAAAGTACTTTTATATTCGACTTGAAAACCTAAAACAGCTTTATCATGAATGGCCTCTTTAACAGTATATTCATGTAACCGATTACCATATAACTCTTCTGTTGTACGAGCCAAGTCACCTAGAGCGGCTCTTGCGTTTTCTGCAAAAATGGGTGTTCCTGTAAAGCCGTACCACAATGAACGACGGAAAAAGCGCTCAATCTCTTGTTTCTTTTGAGGAGAAACAGCTCTGTGGCACTCATCTACTACAAAAGCCATTTTCACTTGAGTAAGCTTTTTGTATTTAGTTGATTCTTCTTTGCCTTCGTACCGTTTCATTACGTGATTTAACTTTTGAATTGTAGTGACGACAACTGTTCTTTCTTTAGACAATAATTTATTAACCAATTCAGTTACATTATCTGTTTCATCAATGTCAATCACATCATGTTCTGCATAAGAAGAAAAAGACGCTGTCGTTTGTTGATCTAAATCTACTCTGTCAACAATAAATATTGTCTTATCTAAAGACGGAATCTGCAATAAGTTACGTGCCACTTTATATGAAGTCAACGTCTTACCAGATCCTGTTGTATGCCAAACGTAACCTGATTCCTGTCTTCTTGAAGCGGCCTTCACAGCTTCAATGGCATGAATTTGATAGGGTCTCAACAAAATTAACCCTTTACGTTTGCTGTCAATAACGGTGTATTGAGTGACCATCTTATGTGCTTGGGGAATAGACAATACTTGTTGTGCAAATTCAAGATAATTGGTTACTGGTTGATTCGTACCATCTACCCATTTAGCTAGAAAAGGTTCTTTTAAGTTAGTATCTGTTGCTGCAGCAATGTAACGAGTGTCACTACCGTTAGAAATCACAAACATTTGCAATGCTGAGAAAACACCTGTAAATTTTCCTTGCACTAAGTACTTTTTAATTTGTCTGAAAGCATCCATATAAGAATGCGCTCTATTTTTTAATTCTATATGTATCATTGGTAAACCATTAATAAGTAAAGTGACGTCAAATCTACGTTCTCTATCATCAGATTCTTGCTTAAAACTGATAAATTGATTGATTACTTCATATGAAGACATCCCACCAGCAATATCTGCTCGATTCAGCACTTTTAAGCGGATTGTTCCAAGTGACGCATCTTCTCTTTGTACTTGTACTTTAGCAATTCCATTCTCCCCAGAAAGCCACTTAGCTGCATCATAAAAGTTCGCGAAGTTCAATTGATTTTGTATTTGACGAAATTCTTGTGCTGTTAAATTCACTTCATTTAACACGTCTTTATTATTGTTTTCCAACTTATCTTTAAAATTCTTCCATAACTTCTCTTCTGTGTTTAAATCTTTTCGATATGTCCATTGAGAAACCCCGTTAGTTAATTGATTAATTAAATTTCTTTCTAACTCTGATTCTGTTGTGAATTTATTTCCCATCGTTTACTCACCCCACAAAAATTATCTATTATGTATTCTTATTATTTAGTATAACACGCGAAATTACAATGGTCGGTATTAATTTTGAAGATTGGGAACAGCGTAAGTTAGAAACGTTAGTAAATAGAGTTAAGTCATATTCTTTATCTCGAGATGTCGAAACGATAGAACATTCGGAGTACAGGTATGTTCATTATGGTGATATCCATACAAAAGTAGCTGACGTGATAGATGAATCAAGTTTACTACCCAGTATTAAGCCAGGAAATTATGAATTACTTTGTAAGCACGATTTAATTCTAGCTGATGCATCTGAGGATTACCAAGGAATAGCCTCGCCTGCTGTAGTCACTATATCTCTACCCTATAATCTCGTAGCAGGTTTGCATACTATTGCACTACGACCTATATCAGTCGATTCAATGTATTTGTATTATATATTTAACTCAAGAAATTTTCGAAAGCATGGATATAGAGTGGGAACAGGAATGAAAGTGTTCGGTATTAGTGTATCGAATGTTTTAAATTTTGTAGGAAGATTTCCTTCAATAGATGAACAGCAGAAAGTTGGAAAGTTCTTAAAAAAAATTGACGACACTATCGCTCTTCATCAGGATAAGTTAGACAAGTTAAAACAACTGAAGAAAGGCTATCTACAGGTAATATTTTCTCAAAAAGGAGAAAACACACCTAGGTTGCGATTCGCTAATTTTTCTTCGGCCTGGGAGCAGCGTAAAGCAAAAGAATTATTCCAGCCGATCGTCGAAAAAGGCCAGCCTGAATTACCTCTTTTATCAGTTACTCAAGATTCAGGGGTTGTGTATCGTGATCAGGTCGGCATTGATATTAAATATGATTCAGCAACCTTGAAAAATTATAAAGTAATTCATCCTGGAAATTTTGTAATTAGTCTCCGTTCTTTTCAAGGTGGATTTGAAATATCTGATAAGCACGGTATTACAAGTCCTGCATATACTATATTTGTTCCTAAATATCTTAATGAACAGGATAGTTTATTTTGGAAAGTGCAATTTAAAACTTTTAAATTTATAGAATCACTTAAAACCGTTACTTTTGGAATTCGTGATGGAAAATCAATTAGTTTTTCAGAATTTGGAGATTTGAAGTTATTACATCCTTCTAACGTGAAAGAACAACAAATAATTGGGAACTTCTTCGAACAACTAGACGAAATTATCACATTTCATCAAAGAAAAATTTCAACTCTTCAAGAAATAAAAAAAACTTATCTTCAAAAAATGTTCGTTTAACTATACAAAAATATAAAACCTCCTAATAATAGAACTGATGATATTTTCATCAAAAAAATATTAGGAGGTTTTACTATGGTAAGAAGAAAAAAGTCAGAACAATTGTTATATGTCTATTTTGATGAATGGATTCATTTATATAAGGCCGATGCTGTCCAATCAGTTACTCTATCAAAATATTATATGTCTTTACAAAATGTAGCTGAATTAGCCCCTAATTTAAGATTGAAAAATTTAAGTAGACAAGAATACCAAAAGTTACTAAATGAATATGCTTTAACTCACGAAAAACAAACAACAATGGATTTCCATCATCAACTAAAAGGGGCTATTTTAGATGCAGTAGATGAAGGTATAATAGAAGTAAACCCAACTAGAAAAATAATTATTAAAGGGAAGAAACCTGCTGAGAAGAAACCCAAATTTATAAACCAATTTGAAGTACAAGCACTACTAAAACAACTAAGTTTAACAGAAGAAGTCAATTGGGATTGGTATATTCTTTTAGTCACAAAAACTGGCCTCCGCTTTTCTGAAGCTTTAGCACTAACACCAAATGATTTTGATTTTTCAAAACAACAAATAATTGTCAATAAGACTTGGAACTATAAAAATGTAAATGGAGGTTTTCAACCAACAAAAAATAAATCATCTATAAGAAAAGTACAAATTGATTGGCAAACTGCTATGCAATTTTCTCAATTGATTAAAAATATAGCTCCAAATCAACCTATATTTATAAAGAGCCGAGTATTTAACTCTACAATAAATAATCGTTTAAAAGCTCTTTGTCTAAAAGCCAATATTCCAATTATCACTATACACGGACTACGCCACACACATGCCTCACTTTTATTGTTTGCTGGAGTAACAATTGCGAGTGTTGCTAGTCGTTTAGGTCACTCTAACATGACAACTACCCAAGAAACCTACTTGCATATTATTCAAGAATTAGAAAATCAGGATAATGATAAATTAATAAGACACTTGGCTACTTTGTTTTAGAATAATTATTGAAATAAAAAATCACAAAGTCAGATAATTTATTGGTTCTGACTTTGTGGTTTATTTAACTATTTAAACAAATAATTTTTGTAAATAAACTTTTTTCAATTGTTTTAGTTTTTCTGTTTTATTATGTTGGAGAGTGATAGTGTGGTCGAGTTGTTTGAAGAAATTTCCAATTTGAATCTGTACTTCCACTACAGGGTATGTTAAATCAATTTTTTTTAAATCAGAATTATGCAAATGTACAACTGATTTCCCTTGAGCTTTCTTACTTAGTTCTTTTTGTTGTTTTCCATTTGAAATATTTAATGCTAGAAAAGTAGAATTAATATCGCTAATGGTTTTAATTATATTCAAATCTCCACCAAGCAGAATACCAGCTGTAGCAACAACTGAAGCTCTGGCAATGTCCTCAGATGATTCCCCAGAAGAAGGGACAATAACTTCATCACCTTCACTTAATACAGATTTTTCCTTCATGTTTACAAATGTATCAACACGTTCAATAATAGTTTGATATTTAGTATATAAACGACCATATAGGATAATAGGTGTGCCTTCTTCAACCAAATCACTTTTAGTATATCCCGAACCTTTAGAAAAAGTAGCTAAATCCTCCAACTTACGCTTTTCCCAATCTGAAGAAAAATTAGCGAATCGTAAACGAGGTGTTTTTTCGTCATTTTGAGGGAATATAATCTGTAAATATCCATTTCTCAACTGATTTAGCTTCTCTAACTTATCCTGATGAAGAGCGATAGTGTCATCTAACTGACCTAAAAAGTTAGCTATTGAAGCTTGTTCTTTAGTAGATGGAACTCTAAAGTTAAATGAACGTATTTTACTTAATGATAAAAACTTCTGTGTTCCTCCTGCCATTTCATTTTCAATATATTTATCAAAAATAGGAGATTTCAGTAGTTGAATTAGAAATCGATTTAACACATTTTTTTGTTCCTTAATCAAAGCAACATTCTTAATTGCAAAATCGTCTCTTTCTATTAGGACAGGATTACCTATTGTTCCAATCATACCAAATAAAATATCACCTCTATCTACTTTAGACCTTTGATTAATTGCTTCAAAATCCTTATGAGAAATCAAAGAAACATCTGTCATATCTAAGCCATAATCTTTTAAGTTTTTAGAAGTAATCAAAGGATAGCCACTATCAAAATATTTAGGAGAATCATGGGTTCCATCACGAACGTCATTTTCCACTCCCAACTTACGCTGTTCCCAATCCTGATTAAACCCTTTAAACCGGATATCGGGAGTCATTTTCTTACTCATTTAGAAACACCGCCTTTGTTGCCTCAATGATGTCTCTAGATTCGTTTGTGACAGCTAATTCATCCAGCATAGCTATGAATTCATTTTCTGCTTTACGAATTTCTTTATTCAGTTCGACAATCTCTTGTCCAAGAGCAACCATATTAATTGGTTCTTCTTCCTCGAAAGTGTCAACGTAGCGAGGAATATTCAAATTAAAATCATTCTCTACAATTTCATCAAACGATGCTACATAAGAAAATTTTTCTTTATTTTCTCGTTTGATGTAAGCATCTAATATGACATCAATATGCTCATCTGTCATATTATTTTGATTCTTCCCTTTGTCAAATCCTTTAGAAGCGTCAATAAACAATACATCTTTTGTAGAGCGTTTTTTCTTCAAGATGATTACGGTTGTAGGTATTGAAGTATTAAAGAATATATTTGCTGGTAAGCCAATCACTGTATCAATTGAACCATTCTCTAACATTTTTTGGCGAATCTTACCTTCAGAATTTCCTCTAAACAGCACACCATGAGGGAGGACAATGGACATGACGCCAGTATCTTTTAAATGGTAAAAACCGTGTAGCAGAAATGAAAAGTCAGCCTTAGATTTTGGTGCTAGCACTCCATATTGTGAAAAACGTGGATCATCTAGAAAACCTTTATCTGCACCCCATTTGGCAGAATATGGTGGATTCATCAGTACTCCATCAAAGTTTGTCGGTTCTTCAGTCGGCCAATCTTAATCTAAAGTGTCAGCATTATGTAAGTGCTGGTGCTCTATTGGAACGCCATGAAGAATCATATTCATACGTGCCAAGTTATATGTTGATGTATTTAATTCTTGACCAAAGTAAGAGATCGTTCCTGGTTCATTCGAATATTTTTTTACGTTTAGTAATAGTGAACCTGAACCCATGGTAGCATCATATACTGAGAGACCTTTCTGATCTTCTTTACCATACAAGACAATTTGAGTCATTAGTTTTGCTACTGGCTGAGGTGTATAAAACTCTCCTGCTTTTTTACCAGAATCTGAGGCAAATTGCCCGATTAAGTACTCATAAGCATCTCCTAAAACATCTCCAGCATGACCGGCCATATTTAATGAAGATAATTCTTGCATGACTTGAGCAATAGTTTGGTTTTGCTTTTGTGGTGTAGCTCCTAGTTTTTTTGAATATAGATCAACGTCTTCAAACATATTCTCAAATGTTTCACTAGATTGTTCAATATCACGAAATCCTTGCGCTAAATCCTCTAATTGAAAACGTCCATCGTTAATAGCGTTAACCAATGCAGTAAAAGTAATATCCGGCTTGATAGTGTAAGAAAATTCATCTTGCAAAGCAAATAGTAAATCTTCTTTAATATCTTCGTCTTTATAGGCTTCTTTATAAAGGCTTTGCGCAACTTGTAAATCATTTGTTTTTTCATCTAATAGGACAGATGAATAATAAAGCATTTTATCAGATAAATATTTATAAAAAACTAATCCTAATAAATAACTTTTGTATTCATTTGCATCCATTTTTGATCTTAGTATATCCGCTGAGTTCCATAAAACTTGATACAGCGTTTTTGTATTATTTTCACTCATTCTTATGTATCTCCCTAATATTTCATTATTGATCGCTCTTTAACTAAAGTGCTCACGCTGATTTCCATCATAAGCACAATTATTTCTATTATAACAAAAATACGAACAACTGTTTACTTTTTTTCTATAATAAATAAAAGTAGTAACAAAACTAGTCATATAATGGTTAGTTTTGCTACTACTTTATTACTTCAAATGCAGTGTTAGTCGCACCATAACTCTACATTGAATCCCATTCTCAATAATCTCATCCGGGTAGTGTTTAATAAAAAAGTCACTATCTACTCCTGTAATTCTGAACCCACACTTTTGATACAAGGCTAATTGACCTAAACTAGAATTCCCTGTCCCTACTTCGATTGTTTTATAACCTCTTTGTACAGCTTGCTTAACAGTACCCTGTACTAACTTCTTTATAAAATTGAGTCTATAATTTTTAGTGTTGATAGATGAATCAAACTATTCACCAAAAATTTCTGAAGGAATAGGGTTGCTTGTAGCCCTGTATAGGATTCAATGAGAATTATAAACCGTTAACGCTTCAGCGATTACGGTTTATTTGAAGCTTGAAAGTCTGTAAGACTACAGGCTTACAGGCGGTCCCATGGCTCCACAAGCAAACCCGTCCATTCCAGAAGAAATTTTATTTTGAAGCATCCACACCATTTGTCATACAGCCATAAAATCTACCTAAAAAAAAGGTAAGTCACTATAGCATAGCGACTCACCTTTTTATTAAACTATAAGTTATCTATCAGAAAATTATTTAGATACTTTAGATTCAAGACCTTCAGCTTTTAAGAATTCACTAAATGGTACCAATTCTTCAGCTTCATATTTTTCTTTGTAAGCTTTAATTTCTTCTGCACTATACAATTTAGAATCTAATTTCAATGTTTCCACTGGAATTGGACGTTCTTTTGTAATTTTAGCATCGATTACTACTGTTTTACCTTCTTTATAAGCTTTAACAGCATCAGCCATTACTTGATCCATGTCTTCAATACGGCTTACTGTGAAACCAACCGCACCTTGTGCATCTCCAATTTTAGCATAGTCTACATCAGTAAATTCAGTACCAAAAGTATTTTTGTTTGTATCTTCATATTTGTTCTTGATGAATCCATATTCAGTGTTTGTGAATACTACATTGATAACAGGCATGTTGTAACGTACGTTAGTAACAACATCTGGGTAGTTCATTGAAAACGCACCATCACCCATTAAGTTAAATGCTTGACGATCAGGATATACGTTCTTAGCAGCAATACCACCAGGAAGTGCAATACCCATAGAAGCAAACAATGGAGAAGTTCTCCACATATTCTTAGGAGTCATGTGTAAGTGACGAATAGATGTTTGAGTTGAGTTACCAACATCAATTGAGTAAATTGCATCTTCGTCAGCATGTTTGTTGATAGCATTGTATACTTGATAAAGTTGTAACGGACCATTTTCTTTTGTTTCCAACTTAGTCATGTAGTCACGCCAGTTTTGAATATTTTTCAAGTTAGCATTCCACCATGCTGATTCTTCAACAGGTGCTACTTTTTCAAGTAATGAATGAACAGCTTCACCAGCATCTCCAAGAATAGCAACATCTGCATTATGGCGTTTACCAAGCATTGTTGGGTTGTTATCAATTT
>NZ_JBEMBC010000014.1:0-37767 GCF_040274425.1 Carnobacterium sp. | reverse complement strand
AAGTTTTTACCAGTTGTAATAACTGGAGCTTTAAGTTTACGAGATAATTCTTGAACTGCTGGACCATGTCCCATAGTTCCGATACCTGCATAAATAACAGCACGTTTAGAATTGTTTAATACTTCAACAGCTGCGTCAATATCTGCTTCGTTGATTGCAGAAGAAACGTAATCACGGAAGCTGTGGCCTGAAGAGTAGAATGCATCGTTATCGATTTCATGGTAACCGAAATCACCAGGTACTTCTAATACAGCTACTCCACGTTTAGAGATAGCAGTACGAATTGCGTCGTCGATCAATTTTGGTAATTGTTCAGCGTAAGCAACACGACGGTTGTATACTGCGATATGATCAAACATTGGATTTTGGTTTAATTCTTGGAACGCGTCCATGTTTAATTCTCTTTGAGGGCGAGAACCTAAAATAGCTAATACAGGTGTATTATCCATCGCTGCATCATAAAGACCATTGATTAAGTGAGAAGCACCAGGGCCACCTGATCCAACACAAACACCCAATTTTCCACCAAATTTCCATTGCATTACAGCTGCCATTGCTCCAACTTCTTCATGTTTTACTTGAAGGAATTTGATATCTGTTTCTTGTTGATCACCTAAAGCTTCCATTAAAGGGGCTAAAGTTCCTGAAGGGATTCCATAAATTGTATCTATTCCCCATCCTGCCATCACTTTTAGTGAAGCTGTACTAATGTTAGTTTTGCCTTCTGTCATTTTGATAATCCTCCTAGAATAATTTCACAATATTAAATGCAAATCCAATTCTATCACGTTTGAATTAAGAATCAAGGTTTATTTCCCATTAAATTACATTTCTGTGAAAAAATGTACAGCTTTTTTAACTTAATCTAACTAACCATTCAAAAACCCCTCATTTGTTCTACATATTCACAAATAAAAATAATAACTCACTCAATTTTTGTAGTTAGAAATTAGTACCTAATCTGTAGCACGAAAAAAGTTATGGCAAATCTCTTTCACACAAGTACATGGACTTTATCGCTCTATTTGACTAATAAAGTGGTTTTATTATTTACGGGATAGTAAGGTAATAAGCTATTCATTAGGGGTGGCTTTTTTATTTTGATTTATTTTTAGATTTTTTACTATCCATGCCTGCACCAACTGCAACACCAAGAGCAATGCCTATAGCGATTCCTACAGCTAAATTATCAAACACTAGTCCTAAAGCAACACCAAATGAAATACCCAAAGACATACCTAAAGCAATGTAGGATGTTTCATCTGTCTCCTCTTCATTGTGCTTCTGTTTGTTGTCCTTATTTAAGACTCCCATAAGAAAATCCCTCCTTATATTTTTATTTTAGCATATAAGGTAGGAGAGTCTATTAATCTGGGTTTAAAATATAACTTTTTTATGCGGGATAGAAAATAGATAGGCATAAAAAAACCCTATCTCTTAATTGAGGTAGGGTTTATTTTTTATCCAATGTTAGGATTTACAGGTCCCATCGATTCTTCAAACCGATCTAAAGTTAACTTAATTCGCTCTAATTCACCTTCAGAAGATGCAGAAGATTCCTCAATTACATCTAATTTTTCTGCAATATAATCAAGCTTATCGTAAATCTTCTCTAATATTTTTATTGCTTTATCATCCATGCTCAACACTCCTTTATAATTTTACCTATATTGTAACCCTTATCATCAGATAAATATATATAGTTGTTTTAAAACATAACCTTTTTGTGCGGCAGTTTCCTACCTTTATAAATCCACAACTGCCCATATCTAGTATGTTGACTATTAATATTGTAGTTTTGGATGACTAGATGACTATGAAAAGTACTTTACTACATTACATAAGCTATATGCCATTCAAGAAAACCTTAATATTTAAGAAAAACACGGTTGATTTTTCGCAAATTATGTTAATTTTTAATAATAAACGTGGAATTAGTAGTGAAATGAAAAATAAGCCGTTAAAACGTCTTAAAGATACTATTGTATCAACTTTTTAACGACTTATTAAGAATTATGTAATGGAGTCTACGGGAATTGAACCCGTATTAACTGGCTGCCAGCCAGTCGTAATCCCATTATACCAAGACCCCAGAGTAGAATGCTTCAGCAAATAAACCACTGAGCCATACCCCCAGTAGATAAATAAACCAAACTTTATTTATCTATTGATTGCTTAATTATTATATCAAACCCAGTTCTTTCAATGCAATATAAATACCATCTTCATTACAACTTTTTGTTACTTTATCGGCTCTTAATTTTACGCTTTCTAAAGCATTGCCCATTGCTACACCTGTTCCAACTTTTTCAATCATTTCTAAATCATTCAAGCCATCTCCAAACGCAATGGTATCTTCTACTTTAAAGCCATTTTCTAAAGCAACTCTAATGACCGTATTTGCTTTTGAACCATCATGCGGCAATACATCTACTCCAGAATCATGCCAGCGTACAAACCGGAATTTCGAAAACTGACCATTTTCATAAAACTGCTTTTCATCTTCACGATAAAAAAGTAAACATTGAACCAATGAGTTATGCAGATAAAAATCAGCATCATACTTTGGAACACCGTATCCAACTGATTTCATAGCAGTAGTTATGCTAACATCAGCTTCTTCATTTCTTCTTCTTAATGTCTCTGGTGTTTCATAAATCATGTCATGGTTATTCAAATCTGCCACTTTAATTAATTTTTCTAATTGAGAATGATCCAATGGATTTTCGTAGACTTTTTTCTTGTGTAAGTATCCTGCGGCTCCATTACAAACAACATAATGGTTGATTTCTAATTCATCAATAATATTTTGCGCCATAAATAAATTTCTTCCAGTAGCAATAGCTACTTCATGACCGTTAGTTTTTAGTTCTTTAATCGCTAATTTGGTGCTCTCTGGAATTATTTTTTGATCATTGACTAATGTTCCATCGATATCAAAAAAAATCATTTTCTTTTGCATGTTTAAGTACTTCCTTTCTATTGCTGCTTATAAAACAATTGTACCCTTTTATCTTCCAGACTACTAGACTGAAAAGCAAAAATCATGAAAGTCCATTCATACTGGACTTCCATGATTTTCCCACTTGCTTTTTACTCTTCTTCACTAAATTGGCTATTGTATAGATTTGCATAAAAAGCTCCTTTTTCAAGCAGTTCTTCATGCGTTCCTTGTTCAATGATTTCCCCCTGATCCATGACTAAAATTAAATCAGAATCTCGGATCGTAGATAAACGATGGGCAATGACAAAGCTTGTTCTGCCTTCCATCACCTTTTTCATCGCTTTTTGGATCAAACTTTCTAAACGCGTATCTACTGAACTAGTTGCTTCGTCTAGAATTAATATTTTCGGATTGGAGATCACTGCACGCGCAATGGTCAACAGTTGTTTTTGTCCTAATGAAACATTTGATGTTTCTTTATTCAATTTCATGTTGTACCCATCAGGCAATGTGCGAATAAAGTGATCTACATTCGCTGTTTTGGCTGCTTCTATAACTTCTTCATCGGTTGCGTCTAACTTACCAAAGCGAATATTTTCGGCAATCGTCCCGCTATAAACCCAAGCATCTTGTAGAACCATTCCAAACAACGAACGAACATCTTGTCTAGACATTGATTTCGTATCGATACCGTCAATTTTGATGGCCCCTTTATCAACATCGTAGAAACGCATCAATAAATTGATCAACGTTGTTTTCCCTGCTCCTGTAGGTCCAACAACAGCTACCGTTTGCCCTTTTTTCACCGACACATTTAAATCAGTGATCAATGGTTTTTCTTTGTCATAGCCAAAAGAAACATGTTCAAAATCTACATTACCTTCTATAATAGCTGGTAATGCATGCTCTGTTTCATTAATAATTTCTTCTGGTTCATCTAAAATTTCAAACACACGATTGACCGCTGCTGCTGCACTTTGTATAACACCAGATAGTTGTGTGATTTGAGAAATAGGCTGGTTAACTTGCCAGATGTACTGAGTAAAAGCTTGTAAGTTCCCTAAAGACAAGTTTCCCATAATAACCAAGTACCCACCGCCGACCGCGATTCCAAAATAAGCCAGATTGGATACAAATCCTACCAAAGGACTCATTATCCCAGAGATAAAGGCAGCTTTGAAACCATAGTTGTTCAACGTTGCATTGATGCCTTTAAATTCTTCTAATTTGTCTTTTTCTTTTCCATAAAGTTTGATTTCGGTAAATCCACTAAAACTTTCTTGCACATGCCCATTCATCGCTCCTAATGATTCTTGTTGTCCTTTAAAGTAAGGCTGCGATTTTTTAATGATGGCTTTTGAAATAATAAAAGAAAGTGGAATGGTTACCATGATCACTATCGCTAATGGAACAGAGATATACAACATCATCGTTATAGCGAACACAATACCCATAAACGAATTAACCATTTGAATCAGACTTTGTTGCATGGCATTACTTATGGAATCAACATCGTTTGTGACACGACTCAATATATTCCCTTGTTGATTTCGATCAAAGTAAGAGACTGGAAGTCGATTGATCTTTAGTTCAATTTCATTTCTTAAATCTCGCATGGTATTTTGAACAACATTCGTCATAATATACGAAGATAAATACAAGGTAACTTGATAAATAGCGGCCATGCCTAAAATAATGATGACAATGTTACGAATGTAAGGGAAATTAACTCCTGCATTTGGCACATTGTTCAACATATCGGAAACATTTTTGCCTAGCTCTGTCATAGCTAATCCAATAATGTAAGGCTGTAGAGCATTTACGATCATGCAGACAACGGTTAATGCGATAGCAGATAGAAAACCAATTTTATACGGTTTGATATACTGCCAAATTCGGCGTAATGAACCTTTCATATGACTCATTCTAACTCCTCCTTCGACAACTGTGATGAGGCAATATCATAATAGACATCAGATTTTTTTAATAATTCTGCATGTGTTCCTTGAGCAACTACCACACCTTTATTTAATACAATAATATTGTCTGCATGCATAATGGTACCTACTCGTTGGGCAACGATCAAGACTGCTGCATTTTTAGTTTCCATTTTTAAACGTGCTCTTAATTTTGCATCTGTTTGATAGTCCAGTGCAGAAAAGCTATCGTCAAACACATAAATATCTGGCTTCTTAATGATTGCTCGTGCTATTGATAGTCGTTGTTTTTGTCCGCCAGACATATTGCTTCCGCCTTCAGATAAAAACTCATCAAACTGATCCGGTTTTTTCAAAATAAAATCTTTAGATTGAGAAATATCTGAAGCTTCTTCAATCTCTTTATTGTTAGCATTCCATTTCCCATAACGCATATTGTCAGTAATCGTTCCGGTAAACAATAAAGCTTTTTGAGGAATGTAGCCTATCTTTTGGCGTAATGCACTTAATTTATAGTCTCTAACATCTACGCCATCAACTAAAATACGGCCTTTCGTAACGTCGTAAAATCGAGGAATCAACTGAATCAAACTCGATTTCCCACTACCTGTACTTCCAATAAATGCAGCTGTTTCACCAGGTCTAACAGTAAAGCTCACATTTTCTATAACCGGTTCTTCAGTATTACCAGGATAAGCAAACGTCACATCTTCAAAAGTTAAGTAACCATGTGTTTCAGTTTCCGTTACGCCATTTTCATTTTCTGTAATAGATGGCACAGTGTTCAATATTTCTTCAATTCGTCTAGCTGAAACGGCTGCTCTTGGGTACATAGTAAAAATATTAGCAAACATCATAAATGAAAAAAGGGCATGAAAAATATATTCAATAAACGCGACTAAACTCCCTACTTGAAGATCACCTGTATTTATTTCTACAGCTCCTAACCAAATAACAACTACAAAAATACAGTTAAAGATAATTGAAAAAGTTGGCATCGCTAAAGCCATCAGCTTAAATAATTTTTTAGAAACATTCATATAATTATCGTTAACTTGATAAAATCTACTTTCTTGAAACTTTTCTTTTACAAAAGCACGAATCACTCTTAAACCTGTTAAATTTTCGCGTAAGTTTAAATTGATCTCATCCAAATTAATTTGTTGTCTATTGGATAATGGTGCGGAATGCTTTCCAATGAAATAAACGATTCCAATTAAAAAAGGGACTGCAATCAATACGACATATGACAATGATGGACTGGTTCGAATGATCATAATAAAACTAGAAATGAACATTAGCGGCGTCATCATTCCTACTCGTAAAACCATCTGCATGAACACCATAATTTGAAATGCGTCATTTGTTGTGCGTGTCACTAATGATGAGACGCCAAATTCATTGTATTCTTGGTGAGAAAAAGACTGTACTTTTTCAAAAATATCATTACGGATATCACGAACGAGTCTAGTAGTGATTTTGCTAACTGTGTATGCCAGACCGATTAACCCAATCAATCCAATAATAGAAATGACAAACATCCATTTTCCATAATAGGTTACAACATCAAAATCATTAAACATCAATCCTTTATTGATTAGCTGTGCCAACAAAGTGGGCAATCCTAGTTCAATCAAGATAAAACCAAAAACGCACAAAAAATTTAACAATACTAATTTTTTATACTTCATTGTATATCTCCACATTAAATTCATTTTCTCATCTCCCTTAAAAAATTAGTCTATCGCTGATGATTTTGTATTTTTTACCTTTAAAACCAAAAATATAATTTTAGTCTGTTTATACCCTGCATCGTCAAAAAACATCTATTATAATATAGCATATTTTCTTCTGAGTACGAATAGCCAATTTCTATTATTTTTCGTACCAACTAACTTTCTATACTTAATTAATGAATTATGGTAAAATAAATTTAGCTGTTGTGTACTTACCACAACCACTAGTTCGGGAAAAAAACTAAACTGAATAAAAGAAGAATCAGAATTTTTTTCTAGTAGCTTTACATTCATGTTAAGGAATTAAACTGACGTGGTTTTCGTTTATCATCTTTGAATAAACTTCATAGATTGATTTTTTCGTAATGCAAAACACTTCACCAATTTTTTTATAAAAAAGACTAACGTTCTACCTATTTAGAGAGAACGTATACAGAGGAGAGAAATAAATGATTTTTAAAGTCAATTATCAAGAAACAAAATTAAGAAATCCAAAAAGAGAAGATACTCAAACACTTTATTTAGAAGCAGGAAGTGTTGTGGAAGCACGTGAATTGGTTGAACAAAATACCCCCTATAATATTGAACTCGTTCAACTAATTGATGGAAAGTATCTTGAATACGAACAAAATAGCCCAGATTTCAAGTTAGCGGAGTTTAACTAATGAAACCTTCTATAAAAAATAATGAAGCTGCTGTCTTTGCCATTGGGGGTTTAGGGGAAATTGGTAAAAATACGTATGGTGTTCAATTTCAAGATGAAATCATCATTATTGACGCTGGTATTAAATTTCCTGAAGACGACTTATTAGGAATCGATTATGTTATTCCTGATTACAGTTACATCGTTCAAAATATCCATAAAGTTAAAGCTTTAGTTATCACACATGGACATGAGGATCATATTGGAGGTATTCCTTTCTTATTAAGACAAGCCAATATTCCAATTTATGCCGGACCATTAGCTTCTGCTTTAATTCGTAACAAGTTAACCGAACACGGTTTATTGCGTGATACAGTATTGCATGAAATTGGTGAAGATGACGTCATAAAATTCCGTAAAACAAGTGTTAGTTTTTTCAGAACGACACACAGTATTCCCGAAGCTTTTGGTATTGTCGTTAAGACTCCACCCGGCAACATCGTTCTAACAGGAGATTACAAATTTGATTTTACTCCAGTGGGCAAACCAGCAAACTTGCACAGAATGGCTAAAATAGGCGATGAAGGTGTACTAGCTCTTTTATCTGATAGTACTAATGCTGAAATCCCTACTTTCACTAAATCTGAACAAGTCGTTGGAGAATCGATCACAAGTATCATGCAAAAAGTAGAAGGCCGTATCATTTTTGCGACTTTTGCTTCTAACATTTCTCGTCTGCAACAAGTTGCAAATGCAGCAATCAAAACAGGACGCAAAATAGCTGTTTTTGGTCGTAGTATGGAATCGTCTGTTACAACTGGTCGTCAATTAGGCTATATCACTGCTCCAGAAGAAACATTTATTGAACCTAGAGAAATCAATCGCCTTCCTGCAAAGGAAAGTATTATTTTATGTACAGGATCACAAGGTGAGCCTATGGCAGCCTTGAGCCGTATCGCTAACGGTACCCATCGTCAAATTTCTATTCAACCTGGTGATACAGTAATTTTTTCTAGCTCTCCTATCCCTGGGAATACTTCAAGTGTAAATCGTGTCATTAATTTACTCTCTGAAGCTGGTGCAGATGTTATTCATGGAAGAGTAAATAATGTTCATACTTCTGGACATGGTGGTCAACAAGAACAAAAATTGATGCTTCGTTTAATGAAACCTAAATACTTTATCCCTGTTCATGGTGAATACAGAATGCAAAAAATCCATGCGGGTCTTGCTGAATTAGTAGGAATTCCTAAAGAAAATTCTTTCATCTTAGATAATGGAGATGTTATAGCTTTAACGGCTGATTCGGCTAGAGAGGCTGGACACTTCGAAGCTGGAGATGTCTATGTAGATGGTAAAGGAATCGGAGACATCGGGAACGTCGTTTTACGTGACCGTAAGTTGCTATCTGAAGAAGGATTGGTTGTCGTCGTTGTAACGATCGATTACAAGTCTAAAGAAGTATTAGCAGGTCCTGATATCTTATCTCGCGGATTTATTTATATGCGTGAATCTGGGGAATTAATTAATGATGCACAACAAGTTATGACTAAAAGTTTAAATAAAAGTTTAGCAAACGATAAAGTTACCGAACAATCTTTAAAAAATACAATTATCGAGAGTTTAAAACCATTTTTATTTGAACGTACTGAAAGACACCCTATGATTTTACCGGTTATTATGCCAGTTTAATCCATTAAAAAAAGCTCACCCGACATTCTAAAAATGTCGGGTGAGCTTTTTTATTAGTGTTCAATGAAGTGGTAAATCGGTTCTTCCCGCTCTTTATCATAATTAACTTGTAAGTCGTATCCGCTAAAAAACCATTCATCGTTTTTATCAATAAAGTAAATGACCCCATTAATAATGGTTTCAGCTAAAACATCAGCGGGTTGAGTTACTTCCATTCCGACCGAAAATCCTTCATGGACTTCAGTGCTTCCATATACTTTCCCCAAAAATCGAACGCCATTTCCCTTTTCAAGACCTACCTCATTTTCAAACCATTCTTTAGCATTATCTGTTATTTCAATTTTCATAGTAAGTTTCACAGAAACGATTCTCTGTGATTCCTCCTCTCATACGAACATATTATCCTTATTAATAATACCATAATTAAAGATGCAACAACGTTTGTTTTCTTGGAACGTATCTCTATGGCATTTGATTTTCCAACCAATCAATTTCTTTAATACCACCAACGATCATAAGTGTATCATTCACTTGAATAACGGCATCAGCTGCAGGAGAAATGATCATCTCTTGTCCTCGTCGAATTCCAATAACATTTAATCCATAACGTTGTCTAAAATTTAATTCTAAAAGTGTTTTATTAAAAAACTTTGGGTTGGTTACTTTTAATTCAACCAATGAATACTTATCTGATAATTCTAAATAATCCACTACGTTTCTTGAAACTAAATGATGCCCAATTCGAATACCCATATCTCTTTCAGGATGGATAACATGATCGGCTCCTATTTTTTCTAGTACTTTTCCATGGTATTCATTTTGAGCTTTCGCTGTAATGTATGGATTTCCCATTTCTTTAATCATTAACGTAATTAATATACTTGCTTGAATATCTTCACCAATAGCTATAATGACATGATCAAAATTTCTAATACCTAGGGATCTTAAGACACTTTCATCTTGAGCATTTGCGACAACTGCATGAGTGGCTATATTCATATATTCATTTACTTTATCTTCACTAGAATCAATCGCCAATACATCATGTCCACTTTCTACAAGTGTTCGACAAATACTGCTGCCAAAACGACCTAAACCAATAACTGCAAAATTTTTCTTCATCTCTTTACCAACTTTCATTTCCCTAATTCTATCCTAGTTCCTATCGACTTCATTGTACTTGTTTACCTTGTTTTACTCAATAAGGTGATGTTTAAAAGCATAAATCGCTGCTTGCGTCCGATCTTCTACTTCTAACTTAGCTAATATATTTGAAACATGTGTTTTAACTGTTTTTAAAGTTATGAAAAGTGCATCAGCAATTTCTTGGTTAGAATTGCCTTGAGCAATCAACATAAGAATCTCTTGTTCACGATTCGTTAGATCCTCATGCAATTGGTGAACCTGTTTTTTAGTTAGACGTTCCATCATTTTTCCGGTTACTTCCGGTTCCAGAATCGTTTCACCCTTATATGTAGAGCGAATCGCATTCGCAATTGTACTCGCTGTCGACGTTTTTAAGATATAGCTAGACGCTCCTGCTTCCAATGCAGGATAGACTTTTTCGTCATCAATAAAACTGGTTACAATAACGATTTTTGCTTCAGGCCATTCTTTCATAATAGCTTTTGTTGACTCGATGCCATCCATTATATCCATCACTAGATCCATCAAAATAACGTCTGGACGCAATTCCATTGCCTTTTCGAAGCCAATTTTCCCGTTCTCTGCTTCTCCTATAACTTCTATATCACTTTGGATGGATAAATAAGAAGAAACACCTAATCGAACCATTTCATGATCGTCCACTAATAATACTTTAATCATATCGTATCTGCCCCTTTTTCGATTTTAGTCATAAGTGGTATCTTTATCTCAACACTGGTCCCCTTATTTCTAAAGCTGATGATCTTACATGTCCCACCCATTCCAATTACTCGTTCATTAATGTTCTGCAACCCATAATTCCCAGCTTTATTTTCAGTAGTATTGAATCCAATTCCATCGTCAATGACTCTCAATAAAACAGATTGATCAATGACATGTAAGTAAACTTCTAGTTCTTTTGCTTTTGAATGGCGTAGTGTATTTGAAAGAAGCTCTTGAACGATACGAAAAAGATGATCTTCTATGCCATTTGGTAATGAAACATCCTCAATATCCCATTTTAGTTCAATTTGAATTTTTGTACTGAGCTCATTTAATAGTTGCTCGATTCCTTTTTTCAATGACTTTCCTTCTAAATTAACAGGTCTTAAATGAAGTAATAAAGCTCGCATTTCAGCCTGAGCTTCATTTACAATAGATTCTATCAATTTTACTTGTTTTTGTAAGGCTCCGCCTGATTCATTCATTTGCTCATTTAAAGCAGACAACATCATCATAGCTGCAAATAATTGTTGACTGACTGAATCGTGTAATTCACGTGCCAAACGACTCCGTTCAGATACCAGAATTTCTTCTTTCGTCTGACCATTAATAGAATTGGCTGAATTGCTGTTTATTTGTGCTTCATTAGATAAAGTCACTAGTTTTTCACGAATATCTACGAGTGCTCTTTTCAATTCATCAGAAAAAAAATAATCCTCTTCATTTTTAGCAAGTAGTTGATCAAATGTCTCTTTTGAATAGTCTCCCTTTACAAGAGTGTGAAGAGTCTCCTCTATGTGCTGCCACTGACGTTTGTTCAGATAATAAACACCAAGTGTAACACCTAGACCAATCGCTGCTGAGACAGCCAGTAAATACCCAATAAAAGGAATATAAAAAAAGCGAGTTGTAAAAATATCTAAATACCAACTTTCAGGAGAATACGCAAAGCTGTAACTAGCTATAATAACAAAAAACAACATAAATATAATGATACTACTGGAGAAAAAAAGCGATCGAATGACTTTTTGCTTCATATTGCGATCACCTCTAGATCTCCAACTAAAACGTTTGTGATGATCTTTAATGTTCTGGCTTGGTCTTCATAATGCTTACTATACATTTTAACGGATTCATTCTCCAAAATATACTGTTGTTCCTCAAATGCAATTTTTCCTTTAATAGCACTGTGTTCAATCATGATACCAATACCATTTGGAACCAAAATACGTGTTTTTCCAAATCCTTTTCGAATAACAATATAACTTTCATTTTTGGGTAAAATAGTGTTTCCTAGATCAATGATTGTGTCTCCCATAAAAATTGAAAAATTAATATCATCCCATTCATATATTGTGTTGCCGATTCTTTCATTTCCCAACCAATTTCGTTTAAGGCGTTTAGCATTCTTCGGCAAACTATTGGTTGTTTCAACAACTACAATGTCTTTTTCATTCCATGGAGCTTGCTGGAAATTAAAAGAATCCATTTTTGAAAATACTTTCCCATAATTTAGATAAAGAAAGACAACCGCTACAATCAGCATATACCAAAAACCGGCTAACGACATTAGTGCAAAAGCTGTTAAAAAGATTCCAACAACTAAAGGCATTCTTCTTTTCCTTTTTTGTTGATTACGGCTTAAAAAAATCAACCAGCAGCCAGCAGCAAAGAGCCCTAAGATAAATAGATTATGAATCAGCTGGTATAAAGCTACTATCAATAAGAGTGATTCAATTAGTGAGAACCATTTCCAATTATTTTTCATACCCTTTAAGTCTCCTTCGCTATGTTTCTTTTATCTAGTATACCGTTTTTAACTCACTATGTAATGTTCTTTAGCATGAACTCTAACTAAGACTAAAGACGTATATTCCAAAAAAAATAAAAGCTGCTCAATGAGTAGCTTTTATTAAAAAAAACATTAGATTAACTAATTTTTACAATTCTAACGAACATATCTCCACCTGGAGTTCCAAAAGTAACTTCACTACCTACTTTTTTGCCCATTAAAGCTTTTGCAATAGGTGAGTCATTTGAAATCAATCCTTTGAAAGGATCAGCTTCTGCGCTACCAACAATTGTATATTCTTCTTCATCACCATCTGGTAATTCAATAAATGTTACTTTTCTACCTAATGAAACTTCATCAGTTGCGGTATTTGAGTTATCAATAATCTCAGAAAAACGCAACATATTTTCAATAGTTGTTACTCTTCCCTCAACAAAAGCTTGTTCATCTTTTGCTGATTCATACTCAGAATTTTCAGATAAATCTCCAAAACTACGAGCGATCTTGATTCTTTCTACAATATCTTTACGTTTAACCGTTTTAAGATATTCTAATTCTTCTTCTAACTTTTTTTTGCCATCTAATGTCATTGGATATACTTTTTCAATCATTTAATGCGATCTCCTTTATTAGAATCATCTCTGATTCTTGCTTTCACTATTTAGTTGAAAGCGTAATTATATTTTCAATATTGACAAGATACCATGTTGAATTCCATTTGTAAACCAAAAATTTTAATTTGTTCAAACTTTTAATTCAACTATCATTTTTTAGGGAATCTATTATTGTCTTTATACCTTTGACTCTTCGACTAATATGCTTCTAATTTTTGTCGTCATTAGATCGATCGCTACTTGATTGGTTCCACCTTCTGGAATAATAATATCTGCGTATTTTTTAGAAGGTTCAACAAATTGGTGATGCATTGGTTTCACGACAGTTAAGTATTGTTCAATCACTGAATTAAGTGTACGACCTCGTTCTTCTATATCCCGTTTGATTCGGCGAATAATACGGATATCGTCATCTGTATCTACGTATACTTTTATATCCATTAATTTTCTTAATCGCGGGTCTTCCAAAATCAAGATTCCTTCAAGGATGATAACTTCTTTAGGTTCTTGAATGATGACATCTTTACTTCTAGTATGCGCAGCATAGTCATAGACTGGCTTTTCAATTGATTTGTAGTGAATCAAATCTTCTAAGTGCTGAATAAGCAAATCTGTATCAAACGCAAACGGGTGATCATAATTTGTTTTTAAACGTTCTTCAAAGGATAAGTCATCTTGATTTTTATAATAAAAATCTTGTTCCAACATTAAAATAGAATGACCTGTAAATTGATTGTAGATTGCACGACTTACACTAGTTTTTCCGCTACCAGATCCTCCAGTAACTCCAATCACTATTGGTCTCTTTTTGTTCGTCATACTTATTCCTCTTTCCTTATGAAAAGCATTGGATCGAGTGATCCAATGCTTTTTTTAATTCTTTTTTACAGTTCATTCAAGCCAATCAATCAACATATTCAGCTTTATATTCCAGATGCTGTTCATATGTTTCAGCGTAGTAAATTTTCCCAGTTTCCATATCTGCTAAAAAGTACATATACTCTGATTCAGTCGGCTGTAACGTGGCTTTTATAGCATCTGCACTTGGACTGTTAACCGGTCCAGGACCAAATCCAGGGTGCACATATAAATTATAAGGAGAGTCTACTGAAACGTCTTTATTTGATATATATTCCTTATGCTCATCTAATGCATACAAAACGGCAATATCCGTTTGTAAAGGCATATCGATTGCTAAGCGGTTATAAAAAACACCAGCAATCATTTTCCGATCTTCTAACGTAAACCCTTCACGTTCAACTAGGGAAGCAATCGTTAAAATATCTTGTACAGTTCTATTGGATTCTTTAATTTCAGGATAAAAACCTGTCATTTCTTCATCCATTCTACTAATCATGTTCTCAATCAGTTCTTCTAATGTCATGTCTTCCGGAAAATCATAAGTAGCAGGAAAAAGATATCCTTCTAATCGATACCGCGTATCCTCTGCTTCTAGAGCTGAAGTTAATAGTTCAGGATATTTGGTTTGCATGTCCGTTAAAAATGTCTCATTTTGAATAGCCGCTAAAAAATTTTCTTTAGTATAATCTGTATTTTCAACAATAGTATCTCCAATTTGATCAATCGAAGTACCTTCTTTAACTAATATTTTTATTCCTTGATAACTTTCGGCTGTTCCGCCTTCTTGAAGTTGATCGATAATCGAATCAAGAGACATTGATGGAGAAAAGGCATAGTTTCCAGCTTGAAAATCCGTTTCATTATTCATACGAACATAGTAGCTAAACACTATTGCACTTTTTATAATGCCGTTTTCTTGTAAAATTTGTGCGATATCTTTTGAACTCGAACCTGTAGGAATTTCTACCACTACTTCAGTTTTATTTTCTATATCTAATGGTTCTAACGATGTCGTTACATACTGATAACCTATTAATCCAAAAAGAATCAACAGAATAATAAATGCTGCTAAAATGCTAAGTACAATTTTCTTAACCAATGATTTTTCTTTTTGTCTTTCACTTACATTACCAGTTAAATCAGTTTTTACTTCTTTAGTATTTTTTGTTTGGTTGTTCTTATTTCGTTTTGACAAAAAGTGACCCTCCTAAACTATAATAAGGTTTCCATTGATTTTTCACTTTGGCTATGACACTAACTTGTATCATTATACATGATATCTTACTTTATGAGAACAAAAAAAAGCTAACAAATCAAATTTGTCAGCTTTTTCACACGTCATACTCATAGTTGCATTATTAAAATTAACGAATTATTCTTCTTCGTCTGCTAAGAATGTGTTTAATACTTCTTCAATCATATCCCATTCTTCTTCAGTTTCAATTGGTTTTAGTTCGCCTTGTTCTCCAGTTTCTGTTTCAATGAATGAGTAAACTTCAAGTTCAACTTCTTCTCCTTCACTTGCTCCAGCAGGGTATACAAAAACGTAAGATTTGCCATAATCATCTGAGTCAAATGTAAATAAAATTTCGTATAATTGTTCGTTACCTTGTTCATCCACTAAGGTAATATGTTCATGATCGTGGTCATGTTCATGGTCGTGATCGTGGTCATGTGACATTGGTCAACACTCCTTTAATTATGAGATAAGTTTCTTTTCCATTTTAGCGCACTATTGACTGAATTGCTAGTTTTGATTTTGATTCAAATAATTCTGTAGAATCATTACTGCTGCCAGTTTATCAATAACTTTTTTTCTTTTTGCTCTAGAAGTATTTCCTTCTTCAATCAACATTCTTTCAGCCTGAACAGTCGTTAAACGTTCATCCTGTAAGATCACTGGTAAATTAAATGTTTCTTTAATTAATTCAGCATATCGAAGAGAAGCTTCTGCTCGAGGACCGATAGAATTATTCATATTCTTTGGCAAACCGATCACTACTTTTGTGACTTCATGAATCTTAATCAATTCGCCAATACGCTCTATGCCGTATTCTTCTTGTGCCTCATTAATTTTAACGATCTCGATTCCTTGTGCGGTCCAACCGAATGGATCACTAACGGCTACACCAACAGTTTTGGAACCGACATCTAATCCCATTGTTCTCATTAAGCTTTAGGTCCACTCTCTTTCAAATAGGTTTTAACAATCTCTTCAACAATTTCGTCACGTTCATGGCGTCTAATTAGATTTCGAGCATCATTGTGACGTGGAATATAAGCTGGATCTCCTGAAAGCAAATAGCCAACTATTTGGTTGATCGGATTGTATCCCTTTTCTTCTAATGCATCATGTACTAATTTTAAAGTTTCTTTAACACTTTTTTCGCTGTTGTCACCAACGTTAAAACGTACTGTTTCATCTGTTGAACTCATGGTCTACACCTCAATTTCTGTAACGTCTACTCTTATTTTACAAGAAAGCACTTCAAACTACAATGGTTATCAGAAAATGAGCATTATAAATTTTTATTATTTATTTTATAGCAAAAAAAGAGTTGAAACTAAAGCCTCAACTCCTTTTCATATGCAATTACTCACTCTAAAATGTATTCTAAAAACCATTCTTGTTAACAGTTTCTTCATATCTTCAATGTGCGAGATGGACTCAATTTAGTCTTTATCTTTGACCCATTCTGCTACCTTAGCTAAAGCATCTGTTAAACCTGCTGGATTCTTCCCACCAGCTTGAGCCATATCAGGACGTCCTCCACCACCGCCGCCAACAAGTGGAGCGATTGTTTTGATTAGATCGCCTGCTTTAAAACCTTTTTTAATTGTTTCTGCATCAACAGCTGTTAGCAAATTAACTTTTCCATCACTTGAAAAACCTAGTGCTAAAACATTAGATACAGCATTTTGTTTCCATTGATCAGCCAATTGACGGAGTTGATTCATATCTTTTACATCAACTTCTGCAGATACGATCGTTACGCCGTTCACTTCTTGAATATTTTTAAAAATATCGCCTGCTTGATCATTCGCTAATTTTGCTTGTAACGATTCATTTTCTTTTTGTGCTTCTTTTAACTCTGTTTGTAATTGTTGGACTTTAGCTTTCACATCTTGTGTTTGTTGAGCTTTTACTAAAGCAGCAACTTCAATTAGACGTTTTTGCTCTGTTTGCAATAATGTATATGCTGCTTCGCTTGTTACAGCTTCAATTCTGCGAACACCAGCACCTATTCCTGATTCAGAAACGATTTTGAAGATGCCAATTTCGCTCGTATTGCTGACGTGAACACCACCACATAGCTCAATAGAATAATCCCCAACATTAACGACACGAACCAAATCGCCATATTTCTCACCAAATAAAGCCATTGCTCCCATTTCTTTAGCGTTAGCGATATCCGTTTCAACTGTAACTACAGAGAGGGATTCCCATATTTTTTCATTTACAATTTGTTCCATTTGGTCTAATTCACTTCGTGTAACTTGACCAAAATGAGTAAAGTCAAAACGTAAATGATTTGGTGTAACTAATGAACCAGCTTGGTTAGCGTGTTCACCCAAAATATCTTTTAAGGCTTGATGCAATAAATGAGTAGCCGTATGGTTACGAGTGATTTTATTTCTTAATGATTTATCAACTTCCAATGCATAGGTTTCTCCCACGGTCAGAACTTCGACTACTTCAACTATATGCAATGGTTGTCCTGCTGGAGCTTTTTTAACCTCTACTACTTTAGCAATAAGTTTACCCTTGGTATCTTTGACAACACCTTTATCGGCAACTTGACCACCCATTTCAGCATAAAATGGTGTTTGATTAAAAATCAAACGGACACGGTCTCCAGGTTGTGCTGAAGTCACAAGCTCTTCATCAGTTGCAATCACTTCTAAAGTACCCATTTCAGTTGTTTTATCGTACCCTACAAAGAGACTGTCTTCTTTTAGATCAGAGAATAATTTTGTTTGGACGCCCATCGATTTCTCACCACTTCGAGCAGCACGTGCACGATCTCTTTGAGCAGTCATTTCTTTTTCGAATCCTTCATGATCTACGTTAAAACCTTCATCTTGTGCGTATTCTTCAGTCAATTCAACCGGAAATCCATACGTATCATACAATTTGAAGATATCAGATCCTGCGATGCTTGTTTCACCTTTTGCTTTTAATTCAGTGATTCGTTCATTTAAAATAGTTAAGCCATCGTTAATGGTTTCGTGGAATCGCTCTTCTTCATTTTTGATCACTTTAACGATAAAATCTTCTTGTTCTAGTATTTCAGGGTAAAAACTATCCATAATGCTTCCGACAATAGGAACTAATTTATACATGAAAGCTTCATCAATGCCTAATTTTTTCCCATGCATAACTGCTCGGCGTAACAAGCGACGTAGTACATATCCGCGTCCTTCATTGGATGGCAACGCACCATCTCCGATAGCAAAACTTACTGCACGGACGTGATCTGCAATTACTTTAAATGAAATATCGTCCGTTGGGTTTTCACCGTATTTTTTAGTTTTACTCAAGGATTCTACTTTTTTAATAATTGGCATAAATAAATCTGTTTCAAAGTTTGTTGGCGCATCTTGTAAAATAGAAACGACACGCTCTAATCCCATACCTGTATCAATGTTTTTATTGGGTAGTGGCTCATAAGTACCATCTGGTTTGTGATTGAATTCTGAAAATACTAAATTCCAAATTTCCAACCAACGTTCATTTTCGCCTCCTGGATAGTTCTCAGGATCATTTTCAGGTAAATCATTGAACGCTTCTCCTCGATCATAAAAGATTTCAGAGTCCGGACCACTTGGACCAGCTCCAATGTCCCAAAAATTATCAGCCACATCTACTATATGATCATCCGTTAATCCGATTTTTTCTTTCCAAATCTTTTTAGCTTCTGTATCTTCAGGGTACACCGTTACGTACAATTTTTCAGGGTCTAATCCCAACCATTTATCTTCTGTTAAAAACTCCCATGCCCATTCAATAGCTTCTTCTTTAAAATATTCCCCTATTGAAAAGTTTCCAAGCATTTCAAATAATGTATGGTGACGAGCCGTTTTCCCAACATTTTCGATATCATTTGTACGAATACTTTTTTGTGCATTTGTAATTCTTGGATTTTCAGGTATCACTGAACCATCAAAATATTTCTTTAATGTTGCTACACCCGAATTGATCCACAATAACGTTGGGTCTTCAAAAGGAACGAGTGATGCACTAGGTTCCACTTTATGTCCTTTTGATTCAAAAAAGTCTAAAAATAATTGACGAACTTCATTGCTTGATAATTTTTTCATCATTTTCTTCCTTTCAAATTTAACTCGTGTATTTATAAAAGAGCACAAAAAAAGTCCAACAACAACATTGCCAGACAAGGACGAACGAATCGCGGTACCACCTTGTTTGCAATGAAGTCATTCGACTGTTCATTACCTCTTAAGTCTCGATAACGTGAGAAACGATAGTATTTCTACTATTTTAGTAAGGGAGCATTGATTTAATATTGTTAGTTTTCTTTCAGCCATGGAAAACTTTTCTTTAAACAAGTGATTAAATAAATTTATCCTTAGTACGCTTTAAAGTATAGGAGAAGATACGCAACTTGTCAATAAATAAAGGTATATTTCCCACTAAATCTCTTTAGATAATAGTCTTTTCCTTAGCTAAGGTAAATCCACGTCCCCAAACTTCACTCGCACTCATTACCACTACAAAGGCATTTTCATCTACATCTAAAACAGCGTCTTTTAAGAACGTAAATTCTTGTTCAGCCACAACGCACATCAACATTTGTTTATCTGAATTGCCATATCCGCCTTTAATGCCCCAGTTCGTCACTCCTCGATTAACCGTGTTAAAGATTGCTTGTTTCACTTCTGATGGGTATTCAGATATGATCATGACAGTCTTAGAATGATTAAACCCAACTTGTACAACGTCGATAGTACGACTAATAACAAATAGCGAGATAATGGAATACATGACAACTTCACCATCAAAAACAAGTAGTGCACACACAATCACTAATCCATCAATTAAAGCCACGCTCATACCTAAAGGCAATTTTATGTACTCATGAATCACTTGAGCGATAATACTTGTCCCACCAGTTGATGCTTTTGCTCTAAACACAATACCTAAACCAATACCAGTTAAGATACCTCCAAACAAAGCTGCTAACAAAGGCGTATCCGTCCATGGTTTGATAAAGTCTAGCATTCCAATGAATGCAGGTAAAATTAAACTTCCTAAAATAGTTTTATAGCCTGCTTCTTTTCCTAAAAATATAAAACAAATCAACAATAATGGTATATTGAAGGCTAACTGTACAATTGAAGGATCCCAGCTAAATACGCTTTTCGTAATCGTGCTGACCCCACTGATACCGCCAGAAATAATTAAATTTGGCAGTAAGAATGCATTAAATGATAAGGCAGCAATAAACGAACCCAACACGATGTAAAGAATGTCAATTGCTCCTAATGTATATTTATTTGATAGTAGTTTTTTCTTCATATTTGTTCATCCTTCCTAAACGTGAAACAAAATCCTTGTTTATTCTAACACTTTCAATTAGTTTGTAACTGTTTTTTTTGATTTTCTCATAAATTTACTTCGAATTTAATTTTTATTTGTTTTATAATGTAAAGTGGCGCAATTATAAAAGCAAGTCAAAAGGAGTACTCATGTCGACAATTAAACATTATCATCTCATCATTAACGAGCTTTCAGGTTCTGGTAAAGGAAAAAAAGTCAGTCACCAAATTGGTAACTTGCTGACGGCTCAGCAGATAAGTTTTACAGTACATAAATCTGCTTATCATGGACATACTGTGGAACTAACTAAAGTATTGGCTCAAGAAATAGAGAAGGAACGCAATCTAGCTCAATCAATTATCGTTATCGGCGGTGATGGCACCTTACATGAAGTTATTACAGGTTTAGGTGAACAATATGCCCATATCCCAGTAGGGTATATCCCTGCAGGTTCTGGTAATGACTTTGCGCGAGGAACAGGTATTTCAAAAGACCCAAAAAAAGCTCTAAAACAGATTCTTACTGCTCAACAAGCAACAAAATTAGATATCATTGAATATTACGACCACAATCAACAAAGTAAGGGATTTGCTGTAAATAATGTGGGTATCGGTTTTGATGCGGCAGTCGTAAAAAGAGCAAACCATTCTCCATCTAAAATCTTTTTAAACAAGTTAGGATTGAGCTCGTTTGTTTATTTTGCCAGCCTAGTTCAAGTCTTTTTTAAGCAAAGTGCTTTTCCCTTGACCATTACAACAAATGGCGACATAACTCAGTTTGACGATGCTTTTTTAGTTATTATTAATAATCACCCTTATTTCGGCGGCGGCATCCCTGTTTCACCAAAAGCTTCTCAAATAGATGGGAAATTAGATTTGATTATTTTACCTAAACACTCGTTTGCTAACTTATTGTATCTTTTTGGGTTAATGATCTTTGGAGGAAAACATTTAAATCATAAAAATGTGTATTATTATCAAGCACAAACCATTTCTCTCAAAACAACTTCAAAAATGGACTCAAATGCCGATGGGGAAATATTGGTGGACCAACCAATTGATTTTCAACTCGAAACCAGCTCACGTTATTTTTGGATTTGAACATAACGTCTTCCTTGTACATAAAAAAAGTTTCAGAAGATTTTTCTTCTGAAACTTTTTTTATACACTTGGCACTATCCCGTCCATACCAATCATCGGATCAATCGCATTGGATTGAATCATTTCGATAGTCAGGCGATAATTCTTTGGCTTTTCTTTACTTATCGTTTCATTTTTATTTTCGGTTGCTAATGATGGAGTAGAAATAGAATCTGATAGTTCTATTTCTTTTGGCTTATCTTTATTAGCAGGCATTTTCACAACAAGTTCAACTTGTTGGTCTTCTCCTAATAAACGTTCTGTCAATGTCGTTAATCTAGTTGCGGAAGATTTCGCTACACATTCCTCAAAGGCATTAGGTTCGCCACACAAAATAAGCAATTCACTACTTCTTGTAATTCCTGTATACAGTAGATCACGTCTTAACATACGGTGATAATTTTGCACCATTGGTAAAATAACCATTTTAAATTCCGAGCCTTGAGACTTATGAATCGAACAACAATAGGCCAGCGTAATTTTCATCCATTCATTTCGTTTGTAGACGACTTCATTGGCATCAAATTGAATGACGATTTCATCCACCTTATCTTCGGTTTCTTTGGCTAGATTGATTCCGACAATTTCGCCCATGTCTCCATTAAACACGTTCATTTCAGGATAATTTACTAGCTGTAATACTTTATCTCCAATGCGGTAATTTTTATCGTTAAACTTAACTTCTTTTCGTCTGCCAGAAGGATTTGGATTAAAGATTTCTTGCATCATTTTATTCAACGCATCTATCCCTGCTGGACCTCTGTACATCGGTGCTAAAACTTGAATGTCTTGAGCAGTAAAACCTTTATCTTTAGCTTTTTCTACTACTTGACGAATAACCGGTTCAATTTGATAAGTAGTACACTGAAAGAAAGAACGGTCTTTTTTATTTTTCGTAAAGTCAGCCGGTAATTTCCCTTCTTTAATGGCATGTGCTAATGAAATAATGGAAGACCCATCATCTTGTCGGTAGATTTCAGTTAACTCTCTACTAGGAATCTGTTTTGCACGTATGAGATCGTGCAATACTTGACCAGGTCCCACAGAAGGCAATTGATCTTTATCCCCCACAAAGATGACTTGCATATTTTGTGGGACTGCTCTTAACAATTGATTCGCTAGCCACGTGTCCACCATAGACATTTCATCAACGATCAATAATCCGCCTTCTAATTCTCTTTCAGAAAGCTCCGCACTTGGCTTTTCTTGACCATTTAACCCTAACAGGCGATGAATCGTGCTGCTTGGCAATCCCGTCGATTCATTCATTCGTTTAGCTGCACGTCCTGTAGGTGCGGCCAAAAGAATCGGAAAAATCTTATCGTGGTAATCATCTATTTCTAAAGACAAGCCATTCAATTCGGCAAACAAGGTCACGATTCCATTTAATACCGTTGTTTTACCGGTTCCCGGTCCCCCAGTTAAAATAAATAATGGCGAGACAACTGCTTCTTCAATTGCTTCGACTTGTGAATTTCCATACTGGATGCCTAATCTTTTTTCCATTTTACGAATTTCTTTTTTTACATTATGCGCTGGATACTGAATTTTTTTGCTGTTTTCCATTAACCGTTTTACAGAGTTTGCGATTCCCCACTCAGCAGCATATAACGAATTGATGTACAACTTGTGTTGGTCTTCAATCAATTTGTTCTCTTCGATCAAATTTAATAATTCTTTTGCTACTATATCTGGCTCAATAATGAACGAACGGCTTTCTTCAAGTACTCTTATGGTTTCATTCAATAATGGTTCTGCTAATGTATACGTATTGCCTTCACTGATGCACAACTCATTTAATGAAAATGAAATAGCCGCTTGAATACGTCTGGGAGAGTCTGCAGCAAAACCTAAATTCTCAGCAATGGCATCTGCTTTTTTGAATCCAATGTTTTCAATATCTTCTATTAATTGATATGGATTCTCTTGAATGATCTCTAATGTTTCTGCTTGATAGGTTTGATAGATCGTGTACGCTAACCGGCTTCCAAAGCCAAAGTCATTTAATCCGATAATAATTTTTTCCATTCCGTTACTGGAACGTATCGTATTAACGATGACTTCTTTCTTTTTGTCATTTAATCCGGGAACTTTAGCTAAAACAGTTTCATCTGTATTAATCTGATCAATCGCATCTTCGCCTAAAAGATCAACAATGGTTTCCGCAGTTTTTTTCCCTATTCCTGGAAACTTATCACTAGAAAGATAAGCAACAACTCCTTCGGCTGAAGTAGGTTTTTCTTGTCGATAGCGCTCGGCATTAAATTGCATCCCAAATTTAGGGTGCTCAATTAATTGGCCAAAAAAACGATACGTTTCATCTTCTTGGATTTGGCCAAAATTTCCAGTGATGACGATCTCTTTTTCTTTGAACGAACTGTTAGTATCAACAACTCGTATTAATAATACTTTGTAAAAATTTGTCGGATTTTGATAGAAAATTGCAGCCACTTGCCCTACAAAATAGGGAGGCTCTCCTGCAAATAAATCTAAATTGTCTTGCATAACCACTTTACTGCCTCCACCCTTTCTATCTTAGCTAATTAAAAGAATTAGTCTTTTTGATTTTTCATCATAACTTCTATGGCTTTTAACTGGTCGATACGTTCCTTATATTTTATAGGATCCAATTCTTTTGCTTTATTGAAGTACTCATCAACAGAATTCTGTTCTTCCTTTAAGGCCATTCCTACTACTCCACGTTTGAACCAAGACTCATCATTTTGCGGAGCTTGATCGATACTTATGTCAAAATACTGTTTGGCTTCTTTAAATGACCCTAATTGCATTAATGTATTCCCTATGAACAGAATAACTGTCATATCCAGTTTGTCTTCTTCGTATGCACTTAAAAAGTAAACCAACGCTTTCTTAGCTTGATTTAACGCTAAAAAATTCTGTCCAATCATAACCATAGCATCTTTTTTCAAAGGTGTTTCGCTAAATTGAATGACCTGATCAAAATACTCTAGCGATGTATGATAATTTTCAATTTCATAATAGAGATTCCCAAATGCGTACACAAAAATAGGATCTTCAGGGTACTTTTCAATTGCTGTTTCTAAAATAACTTTTGCATCTTCATATTTTTTCCCTAAAATAAACATGGTCGCTAAATTATAATAACTATCGCTATTTGCAGGATGATCGTTGATTTCTTTCATAAGTAATTGAATGGCCTTATTAAATTCGCCTTTTTCCCATAGCTGAAAAGCTTCATGGTTTTGATTCACACTTATTTCCTCCTTCTTGCAACTTTACTTATTTTACACCAAAATTCTATTGGATTCTACTGATGTCTCTGTTTTCTAGTTATTTCAAGTTCATTCTTATTAGATTAAAAAAGGATATAAAAAAAGCTAGGAGTTCTACCCTAGCTTTTTTTACTGTATGAAGTTTTTAAACGTATTGTAATTCTTTTTTTTCATTATATGCTGCGTCGATCGTACCGCCGCCTAAACATTCCAGACCATCATAAAAAACAACTGCTTGTCCGGGTGTGATGGCACGTACAGGTTCGTCAAATTCAACTGTGGCTGTAGTTCCATCTTCATTTAATTGAACCGTCACGCCTGTATCTGCTTGGCGGTAACGGAACTTCGCAGTACATTTAAATGTACGTGATTTTTTTTCATTTGTTGTAAAATGAAGGTCAGAAGCTTCTAAATGCGTAGCCAGCAACCATTCATGATTAAATCCTTGTCCTACAAATAGTGTATTTGTTTCTAAATCTTTTCCGACAACGAACCATGGATCACTTGATTTTCCGCCGCCACCAATTCCTAATCCTTGGCGTTGTCCAATCGTATAATACATTAATCCATCATGTTGCCCTTTCACTTCGCCATCTACCGTCATCATTTTTCCAGGTTGAGCAGGTAAATAAGTCATTAAGAACTTTTTGAAGTCGCGTTCTCCAATGAAACAAACACCTGTAGAATCTTTTTTCTTAGCTGTCGCTAAGCCAGCTTCTTCAGCAATTTTACGTACTTCAGATTTTTGCATTCCACCCAATGGGAATAACGTTTTAGCAAGTTGTTCTTGAGATAATTGATTCAAAAAGTAAGTTTGGTCTTTATTATTATCTAGTCCTCTTAACATATGTGTAACGCCATTTTCATCACGTTCCACTTGAGCATAATGACCAGTAGCTACATAATCCGCTCCTAGTTCAATAGCATAGTCTAAAAAGGCTTTGAATTTGATTTCTTTATTGCACATAACATCTGGGTTAGGTGTGCGTCCTTTTTTATATTCTTCTAAAAAGTAGGTAAATACTTTATCCCAATATTGTTTTTCAAAATTAATCGAATAATATGGAATTCCAATTTGGTTTGCTACCAACGCAACATCATTGTAATCCTCTGTCGCTGTGCAGACACCAAACTCATCTGTATCATCCCAGTTTTTCATAAAAATACCCACCACATCATAGCCTTGTTGTTTTAACAATAAAGCTGTAACGGATGAATCAACGCCTCCACTCATGCCGACTACAACACGAGTCTTGCTATTGTCTTTCATTACATCACCATCATTTCAAATAGATTCTGAAAAATCTTTTTACGATTTGAAGGTCGCATTTTTTCAGTCTCTATCATTATACTAACTTTTAGTCAGAAATCAAGTTGCTTAACCCAAAAATAGGGACATGCTCACCATAGTGAACACCTCCCATTAGACTTTGTAATTAAAATTTTATATTTTTTCTAACACTCCACGTTCAACAAGGTCTGATAAAGTGAACGCTACTTTTTCTCGAATTTCTTTATACGCATCACCATTGTAAATATTTACTGGACGCAATCCATTGCCAGTAGTTATTGAAATTTTTAATTGTTTTACCTCATCTGAGATCACAATTTTCAACTTTACTCCTTGTTTATTCAATAAATTGGTATCCATCGTACGCATCAATTGGAAATTCCCTTTTTTAGTTTCTTCAAATCCATTGTCTCTTAATGTATATTTTTTTGCGTTAGGATTTACTTTAAACGTTTCTTTGGATCCTAATAAAGTTGCTTCTTTTTCAAATGCCATGTTATTCCCTCACTTTTTCTCTTCACTTAGTCGTAACCCTTTTCATTTCTACTATACCATAGCTTTTATCTTTTTTTCTATAAAAATCAGTAGAAATACTAAAGAGCCTGGAATGTTTCCAGGCCCTTTAGTATTTCTACCTCTGTTATTAAAGTCATTTTTTCAATCTTAAACTAATGGTCGCCAGTTGGTCAGCTAAACAACTGATTTGTTTTGACGTTGTTCCTAAGCCAAAACTGATTCGAATCGTTTCAGCCACAATTGGATTGTTCTCTCCATACATTGCTATTAAGACATGACTTGGATCAATATTGCCAGCAGTACAAGCTGAACCAGATGATACTGCTATGCCACTTAAATCTAAACTCATCAACAATTGTTCAGCTGATACATTTTTGAACCAGACACTTACGATATGATCTAATTGTTTATCCGTATTTCCATTGACTTCAAATTCGATCTCTTTTTGAGTCAATGCTTTAATAAGTTGTTTACGCAGTTCTTTATGTCTTTCTTTGCGCTTCTCTCTTTGAGGTTGAATAATTTCAACTGCTTTTTGCAATCCTGCAATAGCAGGAATATTCTCTGTGCCAGCACGACGTTTTTTTTCTTGTTCGCCGCCCAGCATAAAGCTTGGTAAAAAAATGGTTTCCTTCACATAAAGAAATCCAATGCCTTTAGGACCGTTAATTTTATGACCTGAAATAGATAATAAATCGATGTGGTCTCTTTTAACATCAATTTCCTCTGTTCCATAAGCTTGTACAGCATCGGTATGAAAATACGCTGTAGATTCACTTGCTTCAATTAGGGTACCAATTTCTGCTATATCCATTACGGTACCAACTTCGTTATTTGCATACATGATTGACACCAAAATGGTATCTGGTCTCAAGGCTTCTTCAACCTTCATAGGATCAACTTGACCTTTTTCATTCACTGGTAGATAAGTCACTTCGAATCCTAGTTTCTCTAAATATTCCATCGGTTTCAAAACAGCATGGTGCTCCACAACTGATGTAATAATGTGTTTTCCATCTTGTTGCCTATTTAAGGCCGTTTCAATAATTGCGGTATTGTCAGATTCTGTCCCACCACTAGTAATAATGATTTCATTCGGTTTGGCACCAATACTTTCAGCAAAAACTATTCGAGCATTGTCTACAATACGACGACTGTCTCTTCCGAAATTATGGATACTTGATGCATTGCCATAATGATTTTTCATTGCTTCATAAACAACTTCAATTACTTCTGGGTGTACAGGACTAGTTGCGGCATGATCAAAATACATTTTTTCCATCTAAGAAAGTCCTCCCTTATTTATCCAAACTTACAATCCTTAAAGTTTATCACTTTTCTCTATCTACAACAACCACTTATTTTGAGTAAGCATATTTAGTTATTTTCTGTTTCTTTTTCCCATAATTCTGGAAATAACATCTTTAGGATACCCATCGTTAATCGACGACCTTTGCCTTTGTAAACAAAAGCATGCATATGCATAGCAGGATTAAAGTTAGCCTCTAATACTGTATAGCCTAGATGTTCTTTAGTACTAGGTAAAGTTGTATCCGGAATAATCAAATCAATCCCACTAACTTTCGCACCAATAATCTCAGACATATCAATAGCAGCTTGTTTATAGCTGTCATCAATTTCATCTGTAACATCGATAGAGTCTCCTCCAGTACTAATGTTTGAATTTTCTCTTAAATAAACAATAGTGTTCAATTCGGGGATACTTTCAATCGTATAGCCTTGTGCTTTTAGCATCAGTTGTTCAAGTTCACCTAAAGCGATTCTTTCAAGAGGCGAACGATGTTTTTCTTCCCCGCGTAAAGGATCTTCATTTTTTTCGGCAACCAATTCTTTAATTGATTTTTCACCATCTCCGACAACATTTGCAGGGGTCCGTAACAAAATAGCTGGTACCTTTCCATCTAGAACAAAAAAGCGGTATTCAGTTCCAGGAATGTATTCTTCAACTAGTACAGCAGTATCTTCTTTGAATGCTATCTCAAGTGCTCTTTCGTAATCCATTTTTGTAGGTGCATGTTTAAAGACAGAGATACCTAACCCATAGTTAGTTGATTTAGGTTTTACAACGATTTGTTTTTGTTCATAACGCCAGAACGCTGTTTTTCCTTCTGCTAGAGTAGTGTACTCTTCACCAGCTGGAACACGAAATCCTGCTGAATCAAGAATTTTTTTCGTAACGGTCTTATTTTCCATAATCAGTGGGGCAATATAAGAATCTTTTGATGTCATATTTCCATTTTTAACAAATTCACTATGTTGATCATAAGTTAACTTTAAAAATTGATCTTGCGCATCTAAAACCTCTACTTGAATACCTTTTTGTAGCGCATCAAATAGCAATAGTTGGGTAGACATCTCTAGTTGTTCGAAACCTCTTAAATTGTACGGTCTCATAATCGCTTCATTTTTGTACCGTTTAGCTAGCTCTAGACTAAAATCAATATAAGACCCTTTTTCTTCTATGCCACGCACCATACGTGCAGCAACGGTTAAGGTTGGATCAATAAGGTGCTGCTTAGCTTCTTGAATACAGTTTAGTGCAGATTTAGTTCCATTTGTTGATTGAATCATTTCTTCCATTTGCTTCAATAAGCGGAAACCTTCCTTTTGAAAACGTGAAATTTGTTCTGGATGTTCCATTGCCGTTAACCGACTCATTTCTTCCCCATCTGCGATTTCTTCCGTAGTAGCTGTTTCATCCATCCAGATCATGTACAAACAAAAAAGATGAACAAATTCCATTGTCTGTTTTGACATACCAAATGGATCAAATGGATTCAAATCAAAGCTTCGCAACTCAAGATAAGAAATACCTTTTGTCAACAATTCTTCCGCTTTATTTGTACCACGAAAACGAACGGCTGAGTAGAATTCTTTTTCTTCTGATAAAAAGTCTTTTTCAACCATATCTTGTAAGCTACGCACATAATCTTCAATTGAATGGAATGACACAGAAACTTCTGATTGATTAACATACCCGTACTGGCTGCTTCGAATGCTTCGAACATACTCTTGTGGAATTTCTTGATCCGTAAAAAACGACTCATCCACTATAGGAGAAGCTCCTAGTAAATAAGTTAACAACCAACGATAGCGCAGGAAATTTTTTGTTAATTTTAAATAAAGCATCGACTTGAAAGATTCTTTATTTGAGTAGTCCGTTTGACAGTCAAATAAACGCGCAATCAGTTGGTCGTCTAATTCAAAATTGTAATGCATACCACTAATCATTTGTTTTTTCTTGCCATACTTTTCTGTTAGAATTTCTCTATACGTTACATCTTCCTTATTGTCTAGCTTTGCAATCGGAATAACCGATTCTTCTGGAAGAACCATCGGCATACTTATCGGCCAAATCGCTTGATCAGAAGGGATAGTTTGAAGAGCAATATCATGTAACGCGGCCAACCAATCGTAACTTTCTTTTATAGATCTTAAAGGTGGCGTGATCAATTCCAATTGTGATTCACTATAGTCTGTTTGAATATAGGGGTGGAAGCTCCTATTGCCAAATTTTATTGGGTGAGCTGTTAAAGCAAGCTCTCCTGCTGAAGTTACCCTTAAGCCCTCTTTCTCAATCCCAAAAACCGCTTGGTAAAAGGCTTCACCTATATCTGTTTCTTGTATCATTTGTCTCAAAGTCTTCATTTTACTATTCCCTCTTCTGCTTCAGTTATTTGTCGCTCAATTTCTGTTCGTATTTTTGGTTCAGGAGCGAACTCCTTTTCCCAATTATCAGGTTTCATAACTTTTCCATCCGTTTTTCTGTAACGTGGCTTGCCATCAGAAAAAAGTTTCCCCATATTCGCTTGATGCACGATCGAGAAAATGGGATCTGGGTTAATACCCATCAGTACGAAAGAACCATAATTAAAATAATTTGCATCCGTTAACGCATCTACTTGTCCAATTAAACGATTCGGGACCTCTTTGGACTGCTTTTTTATCTTGATAATAGATTCTTCAGCCGCTTGTTTCCATTCCAAAACCAAAGATTCAAATTGGTTGATGTCCCCTTCTACGGTTGAATAAAGGAATTCTAATAGTTCTTCCGTTGTAAAATTTGCCCGTGTAATAGCTTCTTCAGGAGTTAAAGCTTGTGGCTCTTTTTTTACTGGCTTATCGAATACTTCATGAAACTCTTGAACTTGTTCAAATGGTGACAATTTAGTCATACTTCTGTTCTCCTCCTGATGTAATAGGTCTTAAGATGATCAGAACTCTTTATTCGATTGTTTCCTCTCTAATTAAATGCTTTCTCAATGCCGCATTCTCTGATTCTAAGATCCTTCTGTTAATTTCAGATTGTTTCAAATCAGCTTGCATAATTTTTAAAAATTCAATATTATCCTGCGATTGTCGTTGGGTCCTCTCAAGCTGGATTTTTTCATCAATCAATTGCTTGATGTCCTTTTCGAGATCTTTTATTGTATCGGTTAACGCTTTATTTTTTTCAATTAATGAAGCATTTTGAAAACCAATCCCCTTTATTTTCTTTTCATTTTTACCATCTACTAAATTAATATAAACCACTACAAATGCTAAACAAGCAATAACAAAAGCTAAGCAAGTAATAATAAACGTAAACAAAGATGTAGAATACCTGAGACCAGCTAATAGTACACTCATTACGACTGTACAACCAAAAATCACTAGTCCAATACGATAAGAATTTATTTTTCTTTTAGCATTCAATGCTTTTAAATAATCCACTTTATTTTGTAATGCAGCCTTTTCTAATTGTTCTTGTTCTACCTTTTTTCGAGTTTCATAAAAAAGAACTTTTTCTTTTCTATCCATGGATTCTTGTACTTGTTTTTGATACTGTTCAAACCATTCTTTTTCCTTGACTAACTTTTCTAATTCTCTATCTATTTCCTGATGATAAACTGCCTTTTTCAATGAGATTTCCTCTTCTACACGTTCAGATTTCAAATGAGCTGACGTGAGTATTTCTTGAGCATGTTGTTCAGCTTTTCGAGTAATCTTGTCTGCTTCTACTTTTTCTTTATCATACTGTTCAATGGATTGCTCTTTTTTTAATTTAATTTCTTCTTTAGCGGCCGCTATGTCTTCTTGAACTTCTTGATACATCTTTTCTGATTGATGAAGAGTCTCGGCCAAAATTCCCTCTGCTTCGTTCTTTGCCTGTTGGAAAAGTTCGTTCTCATTTAAACGGGCTGTTTTTGTCGTTCGTTTCGATGGTTTAAGCTGATTCGATCGCAATGATTCTTTTTCCTTTATTGCCATTCCTAAAACAGAGTTAAAAACGACATTTGCTGTTTTTGAAAATAAACTACGTTGCTGTTTATCTTTCGTGTTTAATAACCTATTTAAAAAATCGGACTCGTGTTTTTCATCCATTAAAAAGTTCCTTTCTTTCTCACTTTCATAATCCTCTGATTAATCGAATCTAATCAAAATAAATGACTTCTTACACATTATCGCAAATAATCATAGAAAAGCCAAACCAAAAATTCTGTTTGCTTTATAAAAGTAAGCTAATTTCAAAAAATAAACAAACGTTCTTTATTATAGAATCCATTTTGGTAGAATGGTATACTAAGGATAATAATATTGTTAGGAGGATACGCTTTATGAATCAACCTTTAGCTTATCGGATGAGGCCTACTCATATTGATAATATTGTTGGACAGCAACACTTAGTAGGAAAAGGAAAAATCATTCGACGCATGGTAGAGGCTAAAATGCTTTCTTCGATGATTTTATATGGCCCTCCTGGGATTGGAAAAACAAGTATCGCTAGTGCGATTGCCGGGACAACAAAATACGCGTTCCGTATTTTAAATGCTGCTAGTGACACAAAAAAAGATCTCCAAATTGTTGTGGAAGAAGCAAAAATGAGCGGTACTGTGATTTTACTTTTAGATGAGATTCACCGTCTAGATAAGCCTAAACAAGATTTTTTGCTGCCACATTTGGAAAATGGACGCATTATCTTAATCGGTGCAACAACTGAAAATCCATATATTACAATAAATCCTGCCATCCGAAGCAGAACACAAATTTTTGAACTTAAGACACTTTCTAATGAAGATATACAACAAGCTATGTGGAATGCAGTAAAAGATTCAGAAAAAGGCTTTGGTAAAGAAAAAATAGCCATTACAGATCAAGCATTACTACACTTTTCTAGAGCCACTAGCGGAGATTTGAGAAGTTCTTTGAATGGTTTAGAACTGGCAATTAAATCAACAGCTCCAGATGAACAAGGAACGATCAATATTACTTTAGAAATTGCTGAAGAGTGTGTTCAAAGAAAAGCTTTAACACATGATAAAGACGGCGATGCTCATTATGATGTGATCTCAGCTTTACAAAAATCCATTCGTGGAAGCGATGTAAATGCTGCTTTACATTATCTTGCTAGACTGATCGAAGCTGGCGATTTACCTATTATCTCAAGGCGGTTAATGGTTATTGCTTATGAAGATATCGGATTAGCTAATCCTTCTGCAGCTTCTAGGACTGTTACTGCTATTCAAGCATCTGAAAAATTGGGCTTTCCGGAAGCTCGAATACCTTTAGCTAATGTAGTAGTTGATTTATGTCTCTCTCCAAAATCAAATTCGTCTTACGCAGCGATTGATGCAGCCCTCCAAGATGTACGGGCTGGGAAAAGTGGAGATGTACCTGATCATTTAAAAGATTCTCATTATAGTGGAGCAAAAGAACTTGGTCGCGGTGTAGATTATCTCTATCCGCATAGTTATCCTGGCGCATGGGTAAATCAGCAATACTTACCTGACAAGCTAAAAGATGCTTCTTACTATACACCAAATCACACAGGAAAATATGAAGATACTTTGGCAAAGCAGTATGATTCAATCAATTTTAAAAAAAGAAACAAGAGTGCAAATTAACCGCTTTCTTTGTTGTTAGAACACTCTTTGAACAGAAAGTTCACAGTCAAATAATTGACAATATTATAAGCTTATGCTACTATAAGGATAAGATTTCTGAGATGCTCGTCTTGCTCAACATGTGTTGACCGAACAATTAATATTACCTTGGGATCCAACCTGATTCAAACGGATAACATGCCTTTTCACTTGGTAGTTAGAAGCTTGACAGCGGAGCCCACCTGCTAACTGCGGGTTCAATACTAACTGAGCATAATAACGGCATCATCGGATTTCTCATTTAAAGTTTAAAACTTTTAAAGTCATTCTTAATTGAATGGCTTTTTTCTTTGTTATTGAAGCAAATTTCCCTTAACTTATTAGGAATATATGTTATTCTTATTTTGTAATTACCTATTGAAAGAAGGTCTTATCATGCTATTATCGATATTGTTTTTTATTTTTTCAGCGTTGCTACTTTATGCAGCATTCTTTTTTTATACTGGAAAAGCCTCTGTTCTATTATCTCGTACAGATAAAACTAGCCACTCAGAAACAGCACCTTTTTTTAAATTGTATGGTGCTCTCTTTTTTATTGGTGGACTTAGCTCTCTTCTACTTGTTTTTTTTCATCCTATTTGGCTGGCTTTTACTGTTTTACTCTTTGTTATGATTAGTATGCTTTTTTTTATTATGAGCTTAAATAAGCGGATGTGATTTTTCATTAACTTTTTAAACGATTTCTTATTTCTATGAAAATGGATACATTTAAGGTACAATAAGTTTAAGAAGAAGTATTTCATATCGTTTATCATAAGGAATGGAGTGAATGTGTATGTTACAACAATATAATCGAATCTTAGTAGCTGTGGACGGTTCAGCAGAAGCTGAACTTGCTTTTAAAAAAGCTGTACAAGTTGCTGTACGAAATTCTGCTACGTTAGTTCTTGCACATGTTATTGACACCCGAGCATTTCAAAGTATTTCTACTTTTGACGGAGCTATGGCTGACAAAGCAAGTGAGCAAGCCAAGAATACATTAGAAGAATATGTACGTTATGCAAAAAATCACCGCGTTCAAGACATCACTTATTCTATTGAATACGGATCTCCAAAAGTTTTGATTGCAAAACAAATTCCTGAAGATAAAAAAATTGACCTTATTTTATTAGGCGCAACAGGATTAAACGCTGTAGAACGTATCTTTATAGGTTCCGTTTCAGAGTATGTTATCCGTCATGCGAATTGTGACGTGCTGATTGTTCGTACCGATTTAGAAAATAAAAAAAGTTAACGTTATCTAAAATAAGAACAAAAAAAACAACCAAATAATTATTTGGTTGTTTTTTTTGTATTACTATTTAAGCACGTAATCTTTCAACATCACGAGCAATCATGATTTCTTCATCTGTAGGAATCAATAGCACTTTAACTTTTGATTCTGAAGTAGAGATGATACGTTCTTTTCCACGGACATTGTTTGCTTCAGCATCAATTTCAGCACCAAACCAGTTCATGCCATCAATAATAATTTGACGTGTTTCAGGAGAATTTTCGCCAATCCCAGCAGTGAAGACAATTGCATCCGCACCATTTAAGATTGCAAAATATTGACCGATATATTTCTGAACACGGTTATAGAAAATATCTAACGCTGTTTGAGCATCTTCATTTCCTTTTTCTGCTTCTTCTTCAACATCACGCATGTCGCTTGAAACATGAGAAAGACCAAGCAAACCAGATTTATTATTTAAAATATAAATCATGTCATTGATATCCGTAATATTTAATTTATTCATTAAAAATGGTAATAAAGATGCATCGATATCACCAGTACGTGTACCCATTGTAATACCCGCTAAAGGAGTGAATCCCATTGAAGTATCAATTGATTTTCCGCCTTTTACAGCTGTGATAGACCCGCCGTTACCTAAATGACACGTAATAATTTTTGTTTCTTCAAGTGGTTTGCCTAACATTTCTGCTGCACGCTCAGAAACATATTTATGTGAAGTACCATGAGCACCATATTTACGTGCTGCAAAGTCTGTATAATATTCCATTGGAAGACTGTATAAATAGTTTTCTTTAGGCATTGTAGTATGGAAAGATGTGTCAAATACAGCTACGCTTGTAATCTCTGGTAACAATTTTTTGAATGCTTTGATTCCTGTTGCATTTGCTGGGTTATGCAATGGAGCAAATTCAGCCAAACTTTCAATTTGTGCTAATACTTCGTCAGTAATTAGTGCTGAATCTTTAAATAATTCTCCACCAGCTACTACACGGTGTCCTACACCAGTAATTTCTTCGTAGTTTGCAATCACTTTTAGTTCAATTAATTTATCTAATACCATTTGAATAGCAATTTCATGGTTATTAATATCTTCAACCACTTTGTATTTTTCACCAGCATATTTTGTAGTGAAAATTGAATTATTCAAACCAATTCTTTCGATAATTCCTGAAGCGATTTCTGTCTCAGCTGGCATTTCATATAAGGTAAATTTTAAACTTGAACTACCTGCGTTAATTGCAATTGTTTTTGTCATATTTTTTCCATCTCCTAATTCAAATTTTTTAAATATTTTCTTTTTTCCAGCTGTCCACTTCTTGCATAAATTGAAGCATGGCATTTTGATTTTTAAAATCTGGAATTTGTGCTAACAAAACTTGTTTAGCTTGTTTGGCATTGCTCCCCTTTTTTTGAATCAAAAGAATTGATTTCCGCGAGTTTTTGGTTTTAAATAACTCATTCGGCAAATTTAACATTCCTTGCAAGAACGCTTCTTCTTGAATCATTTTCAGTAATCCTGGGGCCTCATCCGTTTCAAATAACTGAGCTGGAACTAAAAATAGTCCAAATCCACCATCTTTTAGGTAATGTAAGCTTTGTTCAATAAAGAGATGGTGCGCAAAAGAATGACCTTCTTTTGCAGCCGTTTTGTATTTACTGGCTTTTTCATCCAAAGGGTAGTAGCCAACAGGTAAATCGCTTACTACAACGTCCACAGGGTCCATTAAAAGATCTTGCAGCGCATCTTGATGTGTCAAGGTGACGTTTTGCCTCTGCAAGGTTGTATTGACTGATGCAAGAGTTAACAGCAAGTCATCATTATCGATTCCTTCTGCTTCTACCAAAATATTCTTTGAAACTAATCCATTATAAACAGTTGATAATAGATTTCCCATCCCTACAGCAGGATCAAGTAAACGTATTGGCTGCTCTTTTCCACTAATTAACTTTTCAATTAAATAGTTTAAGATAAAGCCAATAGCGTCTGGTGTCATTTGATGATTTGGTTGCAAAGCATCTGTTTTTGAAGCTTTCAAAAGAGCTAATTGAATTGCTTTTCGAATATCTTCTGGTTCCATACTGTCTATTGAAACCTCTTTGTAAAGTTTCGTCAATTTTTCAACCGTTTCATCTGAAGGAAGACCATCAACTTGATGAGGAATTCTATTAGATAAAATGTTCTCTCCCGTTTCTGAAAGAGCCTCTAAATAAGAAATATCTAATTCCTTTTGCAAGAGTTGGACAGAACTATCCAATTTATTAAATAACTGTTCGATTTCTTTTTGAGACAATAATTTCAACTTCTTTCTATTTTTCTTACAGTACCTTTGTACCAGTCATGTAAGAAATGAAATGAGTCATCTATAAAAAAACACTACTCTTTCATTTTAACGAATATATTGTAAGGTTTCAAGTATGAGCTCAACTTATTTTCAAAAGTAAATTATCTTTGCTTAACCTAAGTTAAATTAAGAAAACATGCGTTACCATGGCAGTAAAAAAAGCTCTTCTAAGAGTAGAAGAGCTTTTTTTATTTTAAATTATTGAGCTGCTGGATAAACAGAAACTTGTTTTTTGTCGCGGCCTTTGCGTTCGAAACGAACAACTCCGTCACATTTAGCAAACAAAGTATCGTCTCCACCAATTCCAACGTTAACACCTGGATAAATTTTAGTTCCGCGTTGGCGGAATAAAATTGAACCACCTGAAACAGTTTGTCCATCTGCACGTTTAGCG
>NZ_JBEMBC010000013.1:0-52529 GCF_040274425.1 Carnobacterium sp. | reverse complement strand
TATAAAGAACTATAAAGAACTATAAAGAACTATAAAGAACTATAAAGAACTATAAAGAACTATAAAGAACTATAAAGAACTATAAAGTAATCAGTTTAGTGATAAGCTATGTAAATTGAGTTAAACTAGAATAAGGTAACCCAATTAATAGAGGGTTATCTTATTTTTTGGAAACAAATTAAGGCTAAGGAGCGGAAATTAATGTATCTTGCAGAATACCATCATCACACAGACAATTCATTTGATTCTCAAGCAAAGATGAAAGAAGTGTGTGAACAAGCAATAAAAAAAGGAATAAATGAAATTTGTTTTACTGAGCATTTTTCTGTAAATCCTAAAGCTCCAACGTATGGTCACATGAATTTTAGACGCTATTTTTCCCAAATTAAAGAATGTCGTGAATTATTCGGAAACCAATTAGTGATAAAAGCTGGGATTGAATTGTGCGAACCGCATTTGATGAAAGAAAAATACAAAGAGGCTTTAGCTAATCTAGAAATAGATTTTATTATGGGCTCAGTTCATAATATAAATGAAGAAAAGTTGCGTACATTTATGGCAAATAAAACGTCACAAGAAATCTACCGTAACTATTTTGAAGAAGTTTATGAAATGGTTGCGTATGCCGATATTGATGTGATTGCTCATTTAGATTTGATTAAACGCTACGCAGTGGAGTCAGTTGGCAGTTATGACTTTGCTGACTATAAATCAATTATTGAAAAAATATTACGTAAAGCGATTGAGCGTGGTATCGGAATTGAAATCAATACATCAGGATTATCGAATCATTTATTAAACGAAACATTGCCTTCAATAGAAATTTTGCATTTATATCACTCATTAGGAGGCACGATTCTTACTATTGGCTCTGATTCGCATCGATCAGAAACAGTAGGATCAAATCAAGAAATAGCCATTGATAGGGCAAAAGAAGTTGGATTTGAAGGGATAACTGTATTTGAAAAAAGAATTCCGAGTAAAATTTATTTCGAATAGGTATAAAAAGAGAAAATAACCTTGAGGGGTGTTTTCTTTTTTTTAAAAATATAGCGCTAACATCTTGTAATATTCCTTTTATAAATGTATACTTGTTTTATGTAAAAGACTAGACAATTTGTCTAGGTGTGAAGATAAAAAAAGGAGTGTTTAATATAATGAAGTACGAATTTCCAGAAGGATTCTGGTGGGGATCTGCAGCTAGTGGACCACAAACAGAAGGCGTTTTTGAAGGCGATAACAAAGGGGATAATATTTGGGATCATTGGTACCGTGAAGAACCAGAAAAATTTTTTAACCAAGTAGGACCAGAGAAAACTTCTTACTTTTATGAAAAATATAAAGAAGATATTCAATTAATGAAAGAAACAGGACATACAACATTTAGAACTTCTATTCAATGGAGCCGTTTAATTCCGAATGGCACAGGGGAAGTCAATCAAAAAGCTGTTGAATTTTATAATGATGTGATCAATGAATTGCTTGCAAATGATATTGAACCTTTTATTAACTTATATCACTTTGATATGCCTATGAAATTACAAGAAAAAGGCGGTTGGTTAAATAGAGAAACAGTGGACGCTTATGTAAAATTTGCTGAAAAATGTTTCGAATTATTTGGTGATCGAGTTAAAAAATGGTTTACACATAATGAACCTATCGTACCAGTTGAAGGTGGATACTTATATCAATTCCATTATCCCAATGAAGTGAATATGAAAAAAGCTGTTCAAGTTGCATACCATGAAGTGCTTTCAAGTGCTAAAGCGATTAAAGTTTATCATGAAATGAACTTAGACGGCGAAATTGGGATCATTCTGAACTTGACACCAAGTTATCCAAGAGACGAAACCAATCCTGAAGATGTAAAAGCAGCACAACTTGCTGATGCATTCTTTAATCGTTCATTCTTAGATCCTTCTGTTAAAGGGGAATTCCCAACAGATTTAGTCGAGTTATTGAAAGAAATCGATCATTTACCTACTATTGAAGATGACGATTTAGAAATTATAAAAAATAATACTGTCGATTTATTGGGAGTTAATTACTACCAACCTCGTCGTATCAAAGCGAAAGAATCATCAGAAAAATTAGCTGATGGTCCTATGCCAGATGATTATTTTGACAATTACATCAAACCTGACCGTAAAATGAATCCTTACCGTGGATGGGAAATTTACGAAAAAGGTGTTTATGATATTTTAACAAACCTTAGAGAAAACTATGGCAATATTCGTTGCTACATTTCTGAAAATGGAATGGGTGTAGAAGGTGAAGAAGCCTATGTTAATCCTGATGGAAGTATAGAAGATGATTACCGTATCGAATTTGTAAAAGATCATTTAACTTATATGCATCAAGCCATTCAAGAAGGCAGCAATGTACAAGGGTACCATATGTGGACATGTATGGATAACTGGTCATGGACAAATGCTTATAAAAACCGTTATGGATTTATAGCCGTTGATATTGAAAATGAAGGAAAAAGAACGGTTAAGAAGAGTGGACGTTGGTTTAAAGAAGTATCCGACGCTAATGGTTTTGATTAATTAACTGATGAAAAAGCGCAATTTCCAAAAGGGAATTGCGCTTTTTTTAAATAAGTTCAGTTTTTTTAAATAAAAGACTAGACATATAAAATTAAAAATGATATTATTCATATGTAATCGATTTCAACTAATTGATGAAAACTAAAAAGAGGCCTATTTTTAGTTTGTTTTACAAAGTATTACGTATTTATTTTACTTAGAAAAATAAGAATAGAAAAGAGGAATACCAGTGAATGGATTTATTGATATGCTTGGTGAAAAATTACTTCCTATTGCCGGGAAATTAGGCGAAAACCGTTACCTTAAAGTTTTACGTGACGCATTCATGCTTGCTTTTCCAATTACCATGTTTGGTTCAATTGTAGTTGTATTAAATAACTTGCCATTTTTCAGCGATGCTACAAAAGGTACTTTAGGTAACTTATTCGGTAATGGGCAAAATGCTACAATGTCGATTATGACCATTTTTGTTACGTTTGGTATCGGATTTTATTTAAGTAAATCATACGATGTCGAAGGTATCTTCGGTGGAGCAGTTTCATTAGCTTCTTACTTGATTTTGACACCGTTCTCAATGTTGACTGAATCAGGAGAAGCAGTACCTGGTGTGTTAGCTTTAGATCGTCTTGGTGCAAAAGGAATGTTCATCGGTATGATTGCAGCATTTATCGCAGCTGAAATATATACACGTGTTGTAAAAAAAGGTATTGTTATTAAAATGCCTGACGGTGTTCCACCGGCAGTTGCAAATTCATTTGCAGCCTTATTACCTGCTATTATTACTTTAACAACTTTCTTATTGCTTAATGCAGCAGTAGTTGGATTCTTCAATACTAACTTACATGATGTTGTTTACACAGCTATTCAACAGCCTTTAACAGCTCTTGGTAGCGGATTGCCAGCTACATTGATCGCAGTATTCTTTGTTCAATTCCTATGGTTCTTTGGATTACATGGTCAAATTATTGTTAACTCAGTAATGGACCCAATCTGGAACACATTAGCTTTAGAAAATCTTGATGCTTATAAAGCTGGTGAAGCTTTACCACATATTGTAACTAAACCATTTATGGAAATTTACACTGTTGGTATGGGTGGATCAGGTAGTACATTAATCGTTGTGTTATTGTTAGCCTTCATTATGAAGAGTAAACAAAATAAAGAAATCGGTCGCTTAGCTTTAGGACCTGCAATCTTTAACGTTAATGAACCATTGATTTTCGGAATGCCTTTAGTATTAAATGCTTCTATCTTCATTCCTTGGCTTCTTGCTCCTTTAGTAACAACAGCATTCAACTATGCTATGATGTCTACAGGAATATTCCCAATTCCAACAGGGGTTACAGTACCATGGACAATCCCAGTTATTATTAATGGAATCATGGCTACAAGTTCAGTAATGGGTGGAGTACTTCAAGTTATCGATATGGCTCTTATCGGATTGATTTGGTTCCCATTCCTTAAACTAGTTGATAAAGTAAATCTAAACACTGTTTCTATGGCTGATTAATAATAGATAAAAAGGCATAAAACAATGAATAAAAAAGAACTTGCCTCTTTAGGTAAGTTCTTTTTTTAGTACAAATTTTGAAGGGAATCGTTCTTTTTTTATCATAAGGCTAGTCTTATGATTTTAATTAAGCTATGATGATTGTGAGCACAAGAACAAGGAGGTACCACTATGGTAAAGTATGAAGCGATAGCAGATGAAATAAGGAATCGCATTACAAATGGCGAATATAAAGTGGAATCTCTTATCCCAGATCAAGTAACCCTATCAGAAGAATTTAAAGTTAGCAGAATGACAATAAAAAAAGCACTAGATATCTTAGCTATGGAAGGCTTAATTTATCGCCAACGTGGTTCAGGAACGTTTGTGATGAAAAATTCTCCCTTAAATGAAAAAAATGCTGCTGTTAATGAATACGATGGTTTAACCAAACAGATGCAAGGCCATAAGTTAGAAAGTAAAATTATTAAATTTACAGTTGAATTTCCCGATGAAGAAATGATGGAGCATTTAATGATTGAAAAAAGTATGCCAGTATATAATCTAATTAGGCTAAGAATTCTTGATGATAAACCATATGTTCTAGAACACACATACATGCCAACGGATTTGGCAGTCGGATTAACGGAAGACATCATTAAAGGTTCCATTTATAAATACCTTCACGATGAATTAAATATAACTTTTAGTGGAGCGTTTCGTAAAATTCGTGCGGATAAGTCCTCTAAATACGATCAAGAGTATTTAAATTGCGGTGTTCATGATCCTGTATTAGAAGTTGAACAAATCGTATACTTAAAAGATGGTCGCCCTTTTGAGCATTCACGAAGTCGCCATCGTTATGATACACGTAGTTTTACGTTTATCGATATGAATCAAAAATTTTAAAAGAATAGAACTCTCAAAGTAAGGGGGAGGAAAAATGACGAATAATCGTAAAAAATTAGTATTAGATTATTTAAATGAAATGAACAAAGGTATAACAGCCAAAGATATTGCCTTAGCTTTATCTTTGGACCGTGCAAATGTTAGTCGTTACTTAAATGAATTGTATAAAGAAAACCAAATAGAAAAGATAACTGGACGTCCAGTGTTGTACCAATCAATAGTGGTTAATGAAAATGAGCAAGAAGAATACTCTAAAATAAACGCTTTTTCTCGCTTAATAGGCTACGAAGCTTCTCTAAAGGAAATGGTCCAACAAGCAAAATCGGCTATTTTGTACCCTCCCAATGGGTTGCATACTATTATTTTTGGACAAACAGGAACAGGGAAATCTTTATTTGCAGAATGTATGTATCAATTTGCGATTGAATCGAGAGCGTTGTCTAAAGATGCTCCTTTTGTAACGTATAACTGTGCAGATTATGCTCAAAATCCACAATTGCTTTTTGGGCATATTTTTGGTGTGAAAAAAGGGTCTTATACTGGTGCTACTCAAGATCGTACAGGTCTTATTCATCAAGCCGATAACGGTATTTTATTTTTAGATGAAATTCACCGATTGCCACCTGAAGGCCAAGAAATGTTGTTCACATTTATTGACAAAGGAATTTATCGCCCTTTAGGAGAGAGCAATGAAACGCATCATGCAAATGTATTGATCATTGGAGCAACAACGGAAAAATCTAATGTACTATTGTCAACGTTTACTCGCAGAATCCCAATGGCTATAACCTTACCTGAGTTAATTGAACGCACAGTGGAAGAACGGTATGAGTTAATTGACAGTTTTTTGAAACAGGAAGCGCAACGCCTTAACCAGAAGATCACCATTGAAAGAGAAGCTTTGTTAGCTTTTATGTTATATCAACCAGAAGGAAATATTGGGCAATTTCAAAGAGATCTAAAACTAGTTTGTGCTAAAGCATTTTTGAATGTTCGAATGGAAAACAGGCATTCTTTAAAAATTGATCAAAAAGACTTGCCTCTACAAGTACAAAAAGGACTATTATCCATAAAAGAAATGCCCAAGCAGATGGAACGATTGATTCAACTAGACCAAGCAGAATTTACGTACATGCCAATAACGGATTCAACTGACCCTTTAGCTTATCAGCAGAAGGAAAAAGCGATCGTGCCATTGATCGAAAAGAATCTTTTGAAAAAGACTAATGAGAATCTTTTAGAAAATTATCACTTAGACGGATTAGGGCATAAAGAACAGAAGACTTATTTTAATGAGTACGTCAAAACACTTTCGACCACATCCGATGTACGCAAACACATTATTGACCCAGTACTAAAAGATTTAGTTGAACAAATGTATTCGCTTGCTAAAGAACGGCTGCATCGTTCGTATTCTACTAAAATCGAATTTGCTTTTGCTCTACATCTGCAAAGTGCTCTGGAACGAATAGAGGAAAATCAACGAATTGATTTTCCAAATTTGAATGAGATCCGAAAGAACTATTCAAAAGAATTTCAAGTAGCAATCGATCTTTCAGCTATGATTGAAGAAGCCTATTCTGTGGAGATTCCTTTTGAAGAAATTGGGTTTATTACGTTGTTTTTAACGAAACAAGAAGAAGCCGAAATGGCTCAAAAACAAGAAGAAATGACAGCTGTTATGGTTTTGATGCATGGAAAAACTACCGCAAGCAGCATGTTGGAAACCGTAAAAGAATTATTAGAAACGACAGTTGGCGTAGCTGTTAATATGCCCTTGACGATGAAAGTTCAAGAAATGTACCAACTGGTGCGTCAAACGATTGAGGAGAATAAGGAAATATACCAACAAGGACTGCTGATTTTAACCGATATGGGTTCACTAAATACTTTTGGAAATATGTTAGCAGAAGATTTAGGTATACGAGTTAAAACACTTCCGATGGTGAGTACTTTAGTCGTTTTGGAAGCTGTAAGAATGGCTAGTATTGGCCGTACATTAGAGGAAATGTATCAAAGTTGCCAAACGGTATTGAAAAGCAGCACAAAACAACTAACGTTAGTGGATCCAAAGAAAAAGAAAGCCATATTGGTTACCTGTTTTACGGGAGAAGGAGTAGCTAAAAAATTAGAGCAACGTATTCTTCCAGTAGTAGATTCTACGAAGGTGAAAATCATTCCTTTGCAATTTTTACACCGCGAAGCATTTAAGCAACGAATTGATCAGTTAATGGAAACGTATGATATTAAAGCTATAGTAGGGACTGTTGAATTCGACTATCAAAATATTCCCTTTTATACCACATTTGATATATTTAACGATGAAAAATTAATGCTGCTAAGCAATCAATTAGAAGAAGAGCTTCCCATAAACGAGATTATACAATCGTTGACGGGTACTTTGAAAAAAGTGGGTTCTATCCAACAACTGATGCGCTTTTTGCAAAAATTAATTCAGCAAATGAAAAATCAGCTGAATGTTATGATTCCAGCAGGAGTGGAAACGGGTATGCTGCTGCATTTGGCATTTTTGATTGAAGGATTACAAACGGGTACGATTATTCGTGAATTTCATGGGTTAGAAGCATATGCCAAAAAAAATCGCATGACTATGGATGTGATCAAAGCAACTCTTATTCCATTAGAAAAACAATATCAAATGGCGATTCCAGAGGATGAGATTGCGTATATTGCACAAATGATTATTGAAAATCAAGTAAAATTGCATATTTAAAAATACACACTGAATAAGTGTGTATTTTTTTGTCTATAGTGTGTAGGTTGGAATGATTAAAGAAAAGGCTTTCTGAATGTGTTTACATTTGAAATTGTTGGCACGATACTTGCATTATAATAAGTGTAAAGCAAATAACTTAATGGAGTGATAAATAATGGCAGAAAAAACAATTATGTTAGTATGTTCAGCAGGTATGAGTACAAGTTTATTAGTAACTAAAATGCAAGCGGCTTCAAAAGCTCGCGATATGGATACAGAAATTTTTGCAGTATCAGCAGCAGAAGCAGATAAAAACATTTCAAGTAAAAATATTGACGTTATGTTATTAGGACCACAAGTTCGATTCATGAAAGGCCAATTTGAAAAGAAATTAGCTGGAAAAAATATTCCATTAGACATTATCAACATGCAAGATTACGGAAAAATGAACGGCGAAAATGTATTAGATCAAGCTATTAAATTAATGAATTAATCAGTAATGGTTATGAAAGGAAGTTTTTAAAGTGGGACAAGCAATAAATATAGAAACAATCATGGGGTTAATTATCCATGGAGGAAACGCTAAAAGTGATGCAATGGAGGCTATTCATGCTGCAAAAACAGATGATTTTGCATTAGCAGCTGAAAAATTGGATGCAGCAGATAAATCTTTAGTCGAAGCTCACCATGCTCAAACGAGTTTATTGACACAAGAAGCTTCTGGTGAAGAGCTAACGGTTTCTTTATTAGCTGTGCATAGCCAAGATCATTTAATGAATGCTATAACATTTAGAGATATGGCGTCTGAAGTTGTTGACGTATATAAAAAACTTGCAGGGGTATCAATAGACTAAATGTAAGTTCATAGCAAGTCATGAAAAGTCATAAAAATTTCATTTTATGGCTTTTTATTGTCTGTCAAGAGCGTAAAGCTGGCAGGTATAAGATTTAACTGAATCTATAAATGAAGGAGAGTATAAAATTGAAAAAACAAATTCCAAAGGATTTTATTATTGGCGCTGGGTCATCCGCATGGCAAACAGAAGGATGGAAAGGTAAAAAAGAAGGACAAGATTCATATCTTGATACATGGTATAAAAACGAAAGACATGTCTGGCATGAAGGCTTCGGTCCAGGAGTCGCAACTAATTTTTATGAACGCTATCAAGATGATATTGATCTGATGAAAGAAATTGGGTTAACCCATTTTCGAACTTCAATAAATTGGTCGAGATTTTTTACGAATTATGAAACGTTGGAAGTTGACGAGGACTATGCTTCATTTGTTGACCGCTATATAGATAGCTTGATTGAAGCTGGTGTAGTACCTATGTTGTGTCTTGAGCATTATGAATTACCAACTTATTTACAGGATAACTACGATGGCTGGAGTTCAAAAAAAGTTGTTGAACTATTTACGCAATATGCAGAAATTGTTTTTGACCGTTACGCAGACCGTGTAAAATACTGGTTTACATTTAATGAGCCTGTTGTTATCCAAACACGCACTTACTTAGATGCTATTCGTTATCCACATGAACAAAACACAAAAAAATGGATGCAATGGAATTACCATAAAGTTTTGGCAACCGCAAAAGTTGTTGAAATGTATCATAGAAATAATTATGATGGCCAAATCGGTATTGTGTTGAATCCAGAAGTAACGTATCCAAGATCTTCTTCAGAAGCAGATAAAAAAGCAGCGGAGATGTACGATCTATTTTTCAATCGTATTTATTTAGATCCTTTGGTTAAGGGTACGTATCCTGAAGAATTGTTCCCACTACTAGAAAAACACGGTATCTTATTTGATCATACAAATGAAGAGTTGGCTATTATTGCGCAAAATACGGTAGACTATTTAGGAATTAATTTGTATTATCCAAATCGTGTGAAGGCACCAAGTTACCAATGGAATGAGCAAACACCTTTCCATCCGGCGTTCTACTATGATCATTTTGAATTACCTGGACGAAAAATGAATAAGTCTAGAGGATGGGAAATTTATCCTCAAATGATGTTTGATTTCGGCATGCGTATAAAAAATGAGTACGGAAATATCCCGTGGATGGTAACAGAAAATGGGATGGGTATTGAAGATGAAGAGCGGTTTATGGACAGCTATGGAGTCGTACAAGACGATTACCGCATCGAGTTTATTACAGAACATTTGAATAGTTTGATTGAGGTAACTGAAGCTGGATCAAACTGTAAAGGGTATATGTTATGGGCTTTTACCGATTGTGTATCTCCTATGAACGCATTCAAGAATCGTTATGGATTGGTTCGAATCGATTTAGACAACAACCGAGACCGCTCATTAAAGAAATCGGCTTTTTGGTACCAAGACATTATTAAAAATAGTGTTTTTGAAGTTCCAGATAAATCGCAAATCAGATAATTAACAACTAACTCAAACAGTTAATAAGAATAAAAATGGTAATCTAGTATTAATAGATTACCATTTTTTTACGTTATTAATAAGAATTTCAAGGGATTTTATTAAAGACATTTCAACAGCGGATAAATTGAATCAGTTATGTACTCAATTAATTGAAAAAGTATATCGAAAGACCATAAATTAAGGGAAGACTATTGGGTGTACATTAAATCTCTGTCTATCTAGCGATTAGATTCTTAAGCTTCTCTTTAGATTGCAAGCAAACAGTTGTTTTTTAACTGTGAATAACTTATTATTTATTAGAATGCTGATGTAGAACAGGTTAATAGGCAGGTATGCACTGAATATGAAGCTGTATAAGAGAAGTCATTAAATAAAAAAGGAGTCCTTTCTTTTGAAAATTGGAATAGACAAAATTGGTTTTTATGCACCACATATGTACGTAGATATGAACAAATTGGCAATAGCTAGAAATGTAGAGCCAGAAAAATTTACAATTGGGATTGGTCAAGAAAAAATGGCCATTGCTCCTATCACACAAGATCCAGTAACGTTAGCAGCAAATGCAGCATTGATGATATTAGATGAGACGGATAGAGAAAAAATTGATTTTGTTATTTTTGGTACAGAATCAGGTATCGATAATTCAAAATCAGGAGCCGTGTATGTGCATCATTTGCTAGGATTAAATCCAAATGCTCGTTCTATTGAAGTGAAACAAGCTTGTTATGGAGCTACTGCAGGAATTCAAATGGCAAAAGGTCATATCGCTTTAAATCCAGAAAGTAGAGTATTGGTGTTGGGATCTGATATTGCGCGTTATGGATTAAATACTTCTGGAGAATCTACTCAAGGAGCTGGAGCGGTAGCTATGGTTATTAGTGCCAATCCAAAAATCATGGCATTAGAAAATCAAAGTGCCTACTTAACAGCGGATATTATGGATTTTTGGCGTCCGGTTTATTCAGATACAGCTTTTGTTGATGGAAAATTCTCCAATGAACAGTACATTCACTTTTTTACAATGGTTTGGGAACAATACAAAGCTAAATCAGGTTTAAATTTAAACGATTTTGAAGCCATCTGTTTCCATTTGCCTTATACTAAAATGGGTCTTAAAGCGTTGCGAACAGTAGTAGAAGAAGCTGATGAAGCTACTCAAGAAAAGTTGTTGGCTAATTATCAATCAAGCACAACTTATAATCGCAATGTTGGAAACATCTATACAGGATCACTATATTTAAGTTTGATTTCTTTACTTGAACAAAGCGAACAGTTGAAAGATGGTTCAAGAATTGGATTATATAGTTACGGTTCAGGTGCAGTAGGAGAGTTCTTTACAGGTATTTTGCAACCGAATTACCGTGAATATCTACAAACAAAGAATCATACTGAATTGTTTGCTTCAAGAACAGAGATTTCGATTGAAGAGTATGAGGAAGTTTTCCAACAAACGATCCCAGTTGATGGATCTACTGCAACATTTGACGCTACAAAAGAGCCAGCAACTATTTATTTGGCGGGTATGAAAGATAATATGCGTCAATACGTAAATAAAGCAAACTAAAAGTATTGAGAAAAGATCCAAATAAAAAAACTTATTTACATTCTTGATGAGAACGTTCATCAGAGATGAAAATGAGTTTTTTTTGACTGTATTAATTGATGTGATGAGCCACTCTTCCGTGGAAATGGTCTTCACGAAAGAGTGAACCAATAAAAAAATCCAACTCTTCCATGGAAAAGTCGGATTGAAGAATAGCACGAGTTTCAGGCACCATTTAAGTATTTCTGTTTATTATGATTCAATCTTTTTGAGTAGAGCTTTGGCTGTAGCCAAATTCATATTTCTAGCTGACTTTAACTGCTCAGCGACTTGTTCAATGTCTGCGCCGGTTGCTCCAGCACTGATAGCCAAAGAGCGAGCTTGCAGGCCCATATGCCCTTTTTGGATCCCTTCAGTCACTAATGCTTTAAGTGCTGAAAAGTTTTGAGCCAATCCAACGGAAACGATTACGGCTTCTAACTCTTTAGCCGATGGATCGCCCAATAAGCGTTTGCTGAACTGAGCAGCAGGATGAATTGAAATCGAACCGCCAACTGACCCTACAGGCAAAGGTAATGTCAATTGACCAAGCAAATCGCCGTTCTCAGCTTGTTTCCAAGAAGAAAGAGCACGATACTGTCCATTGCGTGAAGCATAAGCATGTGCACCAGCAGAAATAGCACGCCAATCATTGCCGGACGCTAAAACCACAGCATCAATGCCATTCATAATGCCTTTATTATGAGTGACTGCCCGGTAAGGATCCACATAAGCTAATTGACCAGCTTCAATCAAACGGTCACGAACTTCTTCACCGGAATAACCATTTTTTTTCAAGAGGTCTACAGGTATTTGGCAAGTTGCACTAGCCAGACATTCTGTCGCATAGTTAGAAAGGATACTCATTAAAGCCGTTCCTTTTGTTAACTCTTCAAGATACGCTGTAATGCCTTCCATCATAGTGTTAATGATATTGGCGCCCATAGCTTCAAGTGTAGATACGTGCAAATGAACCATTAAAAACTCCGGTGTGCCAGCGTCAGCATCCGCTTCAATTACACGAATGAACAAATCTGTTGCACCGCCTCCACGCTTAACGATAGAGGGGTGAGCGTCATTAGCTTTTTTTAGTATATCATTTTTGTGTTGAGTTAAATTGTTTTTGGCAAAAGGAATATCAGGAACATCTTTTAAGGCTACTTGCCCAATCATAATGCGTTCTGAAATAGTGGTTTTAAAACCGCCTGCTTGAGCAATGATTTTTGCTCCGGCGCTAGCGGCAGCAATGACAGAGGGTTCCTCAATAGCCATTGGTATGATATAGTCCTTTTCATCGATTAAAAAGTTCAAAGCGACTCCTAACGGTAGCTCATAATTAGCTAAATGGTTTTCAATCATATTATCGGCTAACTCATCTGATAAGAGTAGACCTTTGGTTAGCAACAAGTCATCTGAAGTTAGGCTACCTGAAGCAACAAGAGCATTCTTTCTTTCAGCATGATTCATTTTATAAAATTTATCTAAATAGGTTTTATCCATCTTAGTATTCTCCTTGTGATTCTCTCTTATTCAGAGTTTACCATATTCTATTCTTATAATTGCAATTGTTTTATGATCAATACAAATAAAAAACCTTCCATCCAGAGCTATTAGAGCAATGGACGGAAGGTTTCCGTTAGTTTCGTTCTTTTAATAATTGGCCAAGAATGATTATTTTGCTTCTTCTTTTTCACCAATTAATTCAGGTTCAACAGCTTCAACAGCCGTTTCAGGTTCTTCAACTGATGGAGGCAATACGCTCACAACAGATTGTTCAACATCGCTTAATACAGTGATTGCTTTGTCAACTTTAATATCTGAAACATATAGTGCGTCACCAATTTCTAATGCACTAACGTCAACAGTAAATTCAGTTGGGATATTTGTTGGAAGAGTTTCGATTTCTAATTCATTTAATGTTTGAGAAACAATACCGCGTTTAACATTTTCAGCATTTAAAACATTAATTGGAACAGTAACCGTTAATTTTTCTCCTTTTTGAATAACTTGTAATTCAACGTCTAAAATTTGATTTACAAGAGTTGCATTTTGGATCTCTTTGATAATAACTTGATGAGTTTCACCATCTTGAACGGCAACATCAAAGATAGCATTTTTACCTAATGTTTTTAAAACGTTATCTAATTCTTTGCTGTCTAATAATACTGCAGTGCTTGTGATACCTTTTCCATTAACGACGGCTGTTACTTTTTTTTCTCTTCTTGCACGATTAGCCGCTGAAGATCCGACCTCTGTTCTTAAAGTAGCATTGACTTTCATATTATTTTCCCCTTTCAAACTATGGTGATGAGTGGTTTGAGTTAACCTAACTAGTTAAACTAGAAAAGCGTTTTCAAAACTCTCACTATATAGTGTAACAAAGAAAAATGTAAAAAGCTATTTTAATGACTTTATAAATAAAATACCGTGCTATGTTTTTACATCTTTTAAGTTGAAAATTGAAGATTGAATTGCTGGATTAAAAGAATAAAGGTAAACTAAAGTTATTAAATAGACATTAATTTAAGAATGTCGTGTAAAAAAATAAGTGCGGTTACAGATGCGTAAATAGTTAACGTACTCTTAATGAGAGGTAGGAACTTTATTTATGAAATTAAATCCTAAAGACCATATTTTATTCATCGGGGACAGCGTTACAGATGTTGGCCGTGATAGAACAAATGCTGTAGATTTAGGTCATGGCTATCCTCTAATGGTAGCAACTACTTTAAAGGAACGTTATGACGAATTAGAGCTGACTTTTTCTAATCGAGGAGTTGGAGGAGATAAGTTGAATGACATGGCTACTCGTTGGGATGAGGATTGTCTTTCTTTAAATCCAACAGTTGTATCTATTTTGATTGGAATAAACGATACATGGCATACGGTGGGACAAAATCAGTTTGGCAATCAAGAAAATCTGCAACACTTTGAGCAGCAATACCGCACTTTGTTAACAACACTGGTAGAAAATTCTGTCCGTCAAATTATTTTAATGGAGCCTTTTGTCCTTCCTTATCCAACTGATCGCGAAATGTGGCGTAGTGATTTAGATCCGCGCATTCAAGTAGTACGCAAACTTGCTTACGAATTTCAAGCGGATTTAATTCCACTAGATGGTTTATTGAATGCTATAGGGATCAAACAAGGTTTTACTTTTCTAACAGGAGAAGATGGGGTGCATCCGACGAAAGAAGGTCACGAGATGATTGCGGAAATATGGCTTGAAGCAGTAGAAAATGATTGATGACCGGATAGGAGGGAAGACAAATGAATGATATCAGTAAATTGATTCAAGGGAAAAATCTATCCGAATTGGATATAAAAATTTTGCATTATATTATTGAGAATATCGATGATGTGTTAGAAAGAGGTGTACGTGAGATTGCTAAAGACAACTTTACTTCTCCTTCAACCATTATTCGATTATCAAAAAAAATGGGCTACACAGGTTTTATTGACTTGTATTACCAATTGCTACCAATGGTTAAGAAGACAGATGATCACCTTGCAGACAATGATGAAGATTTTTTGAGTATTAGCCAGGAAGATTTTTTTAAAGAAAACAGTAGAGAAGATATCAAACAGTTTGTTCAACAGGTTTTGCATTTAAAACAAAAATACATTTTTATTTATGCAACAGGTTTTTCGGCAATAGCAGCGGAGTATTTGTACAAAAAATTGTTGGTTTTAGGTAAAAAAACAGTTATCGCAACTGGAACGGACTCAATAGGTGTATTTGAAAATAATCTAGAAGATATTGGTGCCTTTATTGTGATCTCAAAATCTGGGGAAACACAACAAGTGATTGATAAACTATTGGTAGCAAAGGATCAAGGGATTTTTACGATCACTTTTACAAAGGAGACAACCAATCGAGCAGCAGAATTGTCTGATTTGAACTTTAAGATTAATGACAATAATAAACTGGATGATCGCAATATGCTGCCAAATAGTTTTTTTCCTAGGTTGTTGATGTTAGTGGAGTTTATTTTCAAAACCTATCTTGAGGAATTACAAAAGAAAACAGCGAATAAGTGAAACGTGTTTCTAAAATGCGGAACACGTTTTTTATGTACCCAAAAAGCTATACAATAAACCGTTTTCAAGATAAACTAAATTTATCAAAAGAAACGAAACAATAAAAAGTTGGAGGCAAGAAGTATGAAAGAGAAATTGATGGATGGTATGCAGCGTTTTTCCAAAGCTATGTTTATACCGGTTTTAATTTTACCTATTGCAGGGATCTTGATTGCAATCGGTAATTTATTTACAAATGCAAAGCTAATTGAAACCGTTCCCTTTTTGAATAATCCGATCACAATGGGATTTGGAACGATTCTATCCGGTTCTTTAGTATCTATTTTAAATAATTTAGGTTTGATTTTTTGTATAGGGCTAGCGGTGGGACTAGCGAACAAGAAAAAATCTGAAGCTGGATTTACAGCAGTTTTAGGTTACTTAGTCTTTATTAATGCAATGAACAAATTTATGGAAATCAGCGGATTGTTATTCGAAGGAGAATCTTTACAAGGAACAGGACAGACGATGGTATTGGGTGTTCAAGTTCTAGATATGGGCGTTTTTCTTGGCATTATATTAGGGGTAGTAACAGCAATTGTACACAATAAATTTTGTGAGAAAGAATTTAATAATGCATTCCAGATTTATGGCGGTACTCGTTTCGTATTTATTCTATTGATTCCAGTGGTAGTATTATTGGCTATTGCATTTACTTATATTTGGCCATTTTTCCAAAGTGGTATCAACAGTTTAGGAACATTGATCAATCAAAGTGGAAATTTTGGGATTTTCTTATATGGAATGTTAGAACGATTATTGATTCCAACTGGACTTCATCACTTGGTTTATACGCCTTTCTTATACACTTCACTTGGAGGCATTCAAGAAGTCGGTGGACAAATTTTCGAAGGAGCTAGAAACATTTACTTTGCTGAAATTGCAGATCCTAGCGTCAGCATCTTATCTCCAAGTGTGATCTGGGATGCACGTGGAATTTCTAAAATGTTCGGTTTAATCGGTGCTTGTTTAGCAATGTACCAAACAGCAAGTCCTGAAAATAAAAATAAAGCAAAAGCTATTTTAATTCCTGCAGTAGTGACATCATTTGTAGCAGGGGTAACAGAGCCCATTGAATTTTCATTTATGTTTGTAGCACCATTGTTGTTCATTGTCCATGCAGTATTAAGTGGATTAAGCATGGTCGTATTAAACTTATTGAGCGTACGAGCTATCGGGCCAAATGGCTTTATTGATTTCTTATTGTACAATGTGCCTTTGGGAATTGAGAAAACTGGATGGCCAATGTACATCTTAGTAGGACTCGTATTCTTCGCCATCTACTACTTTACTTTCCGTTTCTTGATTACAACATTTAAATTTAAAACAATCGGTCGTGAAGATACCGGTCAAGAAACAAAACTTTATTCTAAGAATGAGTACAACGAAAGTAAAACTAAAAAAGTACCTACTAATGAAGGAGCACCTCAAGAAGAAAATGGTTTAGCAAGCACGATCGTTGCAGCTTTGGGTGGTCCAGAAAATATCAATACCGTAACCAATTGTTACACACGATTGAGATTAACGTTGCATCAGCCAGATAAAGTTGATGAGTTAGCGTTAAAAAATGATACAGGAGCAAGCGGGGTCATCGTTAAAGACCACAATGTCCATGTTGTTTATGGCTTACAAGTCAATAGCGTCAGAAAAGCAGTCGATCAGTATTTAGGTAGAGAATCAGAAGAGTAAGCAAATTAGGCAAATTGAAAGGAAGTCATTAAAAATGAAAAAATTTTCAATCGTAATTGCAGGAGGCGGAAGTACATTTACGCCAGGAATTGTTATGATGTTATTGGATAATATGGATCGTTTCCCCATTAGAGAATTGAAACTATACGATAATGATGGTGAGAGACAAAGTATTTTAGGAGATGCATTAGAAATTCTCTTAAAAGAACAAGCTCCTCAAGTGAAGTTTTCACACACAACAGATCCAGAAACGGCCTTTACAGATGTGGATTTTGTTATGGCACATATTCGTGTTGGGAAATACGCTATGAGAGAACAAGATGAAAAAATTCCTTTAAAATATGGAATCGTTGGTCAAGAAACTTGTGGACCAGGCGGGATCGCTTATGGGATGCGCAGTATTACGGGAATGATGGAAATCATCGATTATATGGAAAAATATTCTCCTGATGCTTGGATGTTAAACTATTCTAATCCAGCTGCAATCGTAGCAGAAGCTTGTCGTGTGATGCGTCCGAATTCAAAAGTATTGAATATTTGTGACATGCCTGTTGGAACGTTGAGAAGAATGTCTCAAATCATCGGCAAAACACCTGACGAATTAGAAGTTCGTTACTTTGGATTAAATCATTTTGGTTGGTGGACTAGTGTGAAAGACATAGCCACTGGTCATGAATATTTAGATGAAATTAAAGAATACGTTGCTGAGAATGGTTACTTGACTCAAGTAGAAGTGGATACGCAACACATGGACGAAAGTTGGCAAGCCACTCATAAAAAAGCAAAAGATCTATTGGCGATCGAACCGCGTTTCTTGCCAAATACGTATTTGAAATACTACTTCTATCCAGATTATGAAGTAGCTCATTCAAATCCAGAATTTACTCGCGCAAACGAAGTCATGGCTGGGCGTGAAAAAGAAGTATTTACAGCTGCTAGAGGAATTATTGAAAAAGGGTCTGCTGAAAACAGCGGTTTCCACATTGACAGCCATGCTTCCTTTATCGTTGACTTAGCTCGTGCGATTGCCTTCAACACACATGAACGTATGTTGTTGATCGTCGAAAATAATGGCGCTATCGCCAACTTTGATGATGACGCTATGGTAGAAGTTCCTTGTATTGTGGGCAGCGATGGTCCAGAACCATTAGCTCAAGGAAAAATTCCAAACTTTGAAAGAGCGTTGATGCTGCAACAAGTTACAGCTGAAAAAATGGTCGTTGAAGCTTATATTGAGGGTAGTTACCAAAAATTATGGCAAGCATTAAGTCTATCAAAAATCGTTCCAAATGCAGAAGTGGCTAAAAATCTATTGGATGATTTAATTGTAGCAAACAAAGGTTTCTGGCCAGAATTAAACTAAAAAGAGTTTAATAAATAAAAGGTAAGAAAAGTGACCTGCATTCACCTTTCTTGCCTTTTTTAGGTTGTATGATAAATAGTGTTGGTGCATCAAACTAAAATTTCTTCTGAAATGAACGGGTTTGCTTGTATAGAGCCATGAGACCGCCTGAAGCTTATAACCTTCAGGCTTTCAAGCCTCAAACAAAGCGTTAACGCTCTGTAATTCGCATTGAATCCTTTACACGGCTACAAGCAACCCCTATTTCTCCAAAAATTTTGTATAATCAATTTTAGAAATCTACCAATACTAAAAATTATAGACCCCATTTTTATTTGATGAAAAATTGACTGGAAATCCAGTGTTTCAATACACTTGTTTTCTTTATAAAAAAGTTGACAAAATTGCCGCCAAACGACATGATTATAGATGAGGTAATTTTTATTTTGAAGGAAAATAGTCGCATGATTGCGCAATGAATTCGGAGATATTCGGTTCAATGCAAGGGGGATTAGTGAATGGTAAAGCAACAACGGTATACAATTGGAGTAGATATTGGTACAACAAGCACAAAAGCCGTCTTATACCAAGAAGATCTTCAAGTAATAGATAGTACTTATGTAGGATACGCCATTAGTCAAACTGAAATAGGTATGGCCGAACAAGATCCAAAAGTGATTTTTCAAGCTGTACTTTCAGTTATACGCACATTGATGGAAAAAGATAAAGGAATCAGCCATCTAGTTGATTTCATCTCTTTTTCAAGTGCCATGCACAGTGTTATTGTTGTAGATGAACAAGACGAATTGTTGACCAACTGTATCATTTGGGCGGATAATCGTCCAGCAGATCTAGTTGCTCAATTAAAAGAAACGATGGATTGGAAAGCCTTATATAAGAAAACCGGGACTCCAGTTCATTCTATGAGTCCATTCAGCAAAGTTTTGTGGCTGAAAGAATACCATCCTGCTATTTTAAAAAAAGCTAAGAAGATTATTGGGATCAAAGAATATATCTTGTTTCAACTGACTGGAGAATACAAAATTGATTACTCGATTGCTTCAGCAACTGGATTATTCAATATTCATGAATTATCATGGGATAAAGATATTCTGAAACTTGTTGGCATTGAAAAGTCACTTTTATCTGAACCTGTAGATGTTACATTTAGATGGAATAAAATTCAAGAACGCTATGCTGAAGAAATGGCCATTGATTCTACAACGGATTTGGTCATTGGTGCCAGTGACGGTTGTTTATCGAACCTTGGTGTTGGGGCAATGGATCCTGGTGAAACGGCGATTACAATTGGTACTAGTGGAGCTATTCGAATGGTTACCAATCACATTGTATTGGATGTAGAAGGCAGAACCTTTTGTTACTATTTGTCGAAAGGCCGCTGGGTTATCGGAGGGGCTGTAAACAATGGTGGAAATGTCATGTCATGGCTGACATCAATTCTCTACCCAGAAGGAAGCAAAATGATGGACAATAGTGTCGAAACAAGGTTAGAACAGCTTAATCGATTTGCTGAAACAATAAAACCTGGTGCAGAGGGCTTATTCTTTTTACCATATTTAAACGGTGAACGTGCCCCATTATGGGAGTCGGAAGCTACGGGTAGCTTCATTGGATTGGCTTCTAGGCACACTACTGGACATATGGTACGGGCAGCTATGGAAGGCGTACTATTTAACCTTTACGATGTTTGGCAGATCATTCAAGAGGTTGGCGGTCCATCTAAAACCATAAATGTAACGGGTGGGTTTTTAAATTCTCCATTATGGAAACAAATGATAGCAGATATATTTGGAAGAACGATGCATCAGCCAACTAGTTTTGAAAGCTCTTGTTTAGGTGCGGTCTTGATTGGTAAAGGAACTGAAGAAACGATTGAAACAGTAGCTAGCCATGAAGAGAAAGAGCGTATAGAAGATACGGTTGAATCAAAAATCAGCATACAGTATAACGAACAAACAGCAACAGACTACCAAAAAATTATTCCTGTGTATCAAAAATTAGCAAAAGAGATGACAAAAGTTCGTGGAATGTTGAATGAAACATACTAAATGATCAAAAAAACTAAACAACTACTAATAAGGGGCATATAGTGACTTAACTAGTAAAATTTTTTACAGGGCAGAATTTTCTGTTCTGTTTTTTTATAAAACTAAAATGGTTCTTATTAAAAAGAAGTAAGAATGAATTGAAAGGTTCAAATGGGTTAATAAACTGTGCTATACTAAGTTAAAATTTACATGTACAAGGAAAGTTGTAATTTAAAGAATGCGGTTAGCCATTGTGGGAAAGGAAGAGACGATAGAATGGATTACAAAACACTAATGGATGTCGCCATACTAGCAGGAAAAATCATGCTAGAAAGTAACGCTGAAACGTATCGTGTAGAGGATACGATGAATCATATTTTAAAAACGTCAAAATTTGAAACAACTGAAGCATTTGCTATTGCTACTGGATTGGTCGCTACGCTAGATGACCCTAGCTTGGAAGATCCAATTACGATTGTGAATCGAATCAACGTGCGCGATACGAATTTAAATAATATTGCCAGTGTAAATACGATCTCCAGGCAATTGACTAGTGATGAGATCACAATTTCAGAAGCTTATACAGCTTTGCAAAATATTGGGAAAGTACAATATAAGCCTATCCATAAAGATATTGCTACATCAGCTTTAGCTGCTTCATTTGCTTTACTTTTAGGTGGAGGCCTTTTTGAAATACTGGCTGCTGGAGTAAATGGTGCTTTATTGGCACTGATCTTAAAAGGCGAAAAGAAGTTAGATATGGGCTCTTTTGTTCGAAACGTTCTATCTTCTGCTGTTATATCTGTGGGGGCAGGATTAATGCAGATGTTTATTTTTCCAACGCTTATGATAAGTGTCGTGATAACGGGTACGATAATGCCTTTAGTTCCAGGAACGGCTATTACAAATGCAATACGAGATACTTTACAAGGAGACTACATGTCTGGTGGTGCTAAAGCTTTAGAAGCCTTTGTTACTGCTCTATCAATTGCTTTAGGAGTTGCGATAGGGTTAGTACTTATTGGAGGTGTGCTATTTTGATCAGCCAAGTCATTGGTGCTTTTTTAGCAGTCGCTGCAGCAGCAATTAGCTTAGAATCGCCCAAAAAACATATTTTTGCAACAGCTATAGTAGGAGCTATTGGTTGGGGAGTTTATCTGGTTTGTCTTGAAACATTAGGATCTGTTATGTCAACATACATCTCAGGATTAGTGATTTCTACTCAATCACATATTTTTTCGCGTATTTTTAAAGTTCCAGTAACCATCTTTTTCTTACCAGGCTTTTTCCCCTTAGTGCCAGGTTCGGGAATGTACTTAACGGTCTATGAATTTATTCAAGGAAATACTGATTTGGCACAGGGACATCTTCAAAATACTATCCAAATAGCAGGGATGATTGCTTTGGCTATTTTTACAATAGACACAGTATTTAAAGTAATAAAGAGAGCGCAATATTTAAAAGGAAAACGGACTGCATCAATGAAAAAAGAATAGAAAATTTTTCCTAATAAACCTATTAGAAACAAAAAATCCGAGATCGCATTTTAATTTTAGATCTCGGGTTTTTTGTTTATTATTTTTAGGCTTATAAATGAGCAGGTTGATGTTCTATGATATACGTTTCGACAAGAGTAGCATATTCTGTCATCAGTGTTTTGATGATCGAGTTGGTTGTAGAACGTAAAGGTATTTCCCCGATTGATTTGATGGGCAAGATGTTGTTTCCTGTGCCCGTGATGAAGGCTCCATCAATTTCAGGTAGTTTTGAAACAGCAATCGTTTCTTCTCTAACGTCAAAATTTAATTTGATACACAATTCCAATGTTTTTTTTCGAACAATACCAAGCAAAACGTTTTTAGCTGGAGAAGTATAGAGTTTATTGTTTTTTACAATAAATAAATTTGACCGACTGCCTTCAGTCACATGATCTGTTTGATCAACGAGCAATACCTCATGAGCTTGCTGCTTTTTACGTTCAGCTAAAACAGCTTGCTGATAGTCTTTACGCAATATTTTAACATTAGGATCTGTTCGTTCTAACTTTAATAACGTGGTATGCATACCATTGAGATAGTAGTCTTGTGGAGGATAAATAGACGTCGTGAAAAAAATCAATAATCCTTTTGTGTCATTTAAAATGAGTTTGATATTTTTATTAATAACATGATTCAATGAGATCAAGTGGTAAATACGTTTTGTTAAAACTTTATCGGAGTCTTTTAAGTGTAGACCAGTAGCAGCTGCAGAAGCTCTAAAACGCTCCAAATGATCTTCTAGAAAAAGAGGAATACCTTGTTGAACACGGATGACTTCATAAATATTTTTTCCTTCTAGCTCGTCAAATATAGCGTTTTGCTTGGTCGGTTTCTTTTGATCGTCTATAAAATAAAAGGTCTCTTCTACTTGTTCCATAATTAAACTCCCTTTTGTGTGAACGAATAAGTCGTTTGTTTTCTTCTATTGTAATGAACTTACTGTACGATTAGCAAGAATAAGATTAGTGTATGACCATTTGATTCCTTATAATAATGATTAAAGCGTAGCAAATGAAGGAGGAATAACAATGTTAAATGAAATCAAAGGCTTACTAGAAAACTATGATGCAAAACCCCTTACCTACCAAAAGCATTTTGCTGTATTGATTCCATTAATAAAAATAAAAGATGAGTTGCATCTTTTATTTGAAGTTCGCAGCAAGAATATTTCTCAACCAGGCGAAACCTCTTTTCCAGGCGGAAAAGTAGAAAGAGGAGAGACATACGAAGAAGCTGCCGTTCGAGAAACGATGGAAGAATTATCTCTTTCTAGAGATTCTATTCGTATTTTAGGAGAAATGGATTACATTGTTAACGAGCGCGTCATCATACGATCTTTCGTAGGGGAACTAAAAAATATATCGTTAGAAGAAATTCAGTTTAATGAAGAAGTGGAAGAAGTGTATACGGTACCAGTGAGTTATTTTTTAACACATGATCCAATTTATTACGAGGCACATGTGAAATTAGAACACGAAGAGGATTTTCCATTTGATCGAATTCCTGGTGGAAAAAAATACAACTGGAAGCAAGAAAAGCACGCAGTACCTTTCTATACATTCAATAATCGCACAATATGGGGCTTCACAGCTAATTTTACGAATCGCTTTATCCAGTTGATAAAAGAGCATAAAATTAAAATTTTTTCGGAAAATAAGTGAGATAAGTTTACAATATATTTTATTCTAGTTATACTATATCGTGTAAGATATAAAAAAACGGTAAATTGAATAGCAAAATAAACGAATGTTTTCATTATTTTAAAGAAAACGAGCTATTTAAAAAGGGGGATATAACATGTTTTTAGCATGGAAAGAAATAAAGCATTCAAAAACTAGGTTTGCATTGATTATTGGAGTTATGATTTTGGTGTCTTATTTGGTTTATTTTTTAACTGGATTGGCATATGGATTAGCTCAAGATAATCGTACAAGTGTAGATAAATGGGAAGCAGATGCCATTGTCTTAACAGATGAATCAAATACGAACATCAATATGTCCATGATGACATTCGAACAAGCTGAAGAAGTTACAGCGGATGATACTGCTCTACTAGGACTAGCTCCTAGTGTGATACGAAAAGAAGGTGAAACGGGGGAATCATCCAAAATAAATGTAACTTTTTTTGGTATTGAACCAGATGAATTTATTATGCCCGACGTGATTGATGGTCGATTATTTGAAAATGATGATGAAGTTGTGGCTGATATTAGTTTGAAAGAAGAAGACAATATTGAGCTAGGCGATACGATTCAACTTGCTGGAAACGATAAAGAAGTAGAAGTTGTTGGATTTACTGAAAACGCTAAATTTAATGTGGCTCCTGTTTTGTACACGACGATACCTTCTTACCAAGAAGTTCGCTTTGAAGAAGCTGATGATTCGGAAAATGGGCGAATCAGTGCAGTGGTAGTTCGAGATTCATCAGAATCGATACAAGATGTTGTCGCAGATTCTGATGACTTGGTGGCCTATTCTATTGGAGACTATATCTTTAAGATACCTGGGTATAGCGCGCAAGTTTTAACATTTGGATTAATGATTGGATTTTTAATTGTGATAGCAGCAGTTGTTATTGGGATCTTTATATATGTATTGACCTTGCAAAAAACGAGCATGTTTGGTGTTATGAAGGCTCAAGGAATCTCTTCAGGTTATATAGCGAAGTCAGTTGTCGCCCAAACCTTCTTATTGTCTACGATTGGTGTCGGAATTGGATTGATTTTGACTGTTATTACGTCACTTGTTTTGCCGGCTACAGTTCCTTATAGTTCGAATGTTCTATTTATAGCTGGAATAACAGCTTTACTTATCCTTGTAGCGGTATTAGGAGCGTTATTCTCAGTACGTACAGTAGTTAAGATTGATCCATTAGAAGCAATCGGATAAAGGGGGAAACCAAAAATGAAATTAATAAAGTTAGATAACGTGAGCCGTTCTTTTGGCGAAGGACATAAACGAGTAGAAGCATTAAAAGATACCACTTTTGCTGTAGGAGAAGGAGAATTCGTTGCGATTATTGGTCCAAGTGGTTCTGGAAAAAGTACACTATTAACGATTATTGGAGGGCTACAGAAGCCTTCAAAAGGTACTGTTATGATCAATGAAAAACCTTTTAGTGAGGTTGCTGAAAAGAAACGAGCAGCTCTACGTTTTAAAGAAATTGGATTTATTTTGCAAGCATCAAATTTAGTTCCATTCTTAACGGTAAAAGACCAACTGAATCTGGTCAACAAAGTTGAAAAAACAAAAGTAGATAAACAGAAACAAGACGATTTATTAGATGAGCTAGGTATTTTAGATTTGAAAGATAAATATCCAAGTGATCTATCAGGTGGAGAACGCCAACGAGTTGCAATCGCTCGTGCTTTGTATCATGAGCCATCTGTTATTCTGGCAGATGAACCCACAGCAAGCTTGGATTCTGAGAAAGCTTTTGAAGTAGTGGAAATACTTGCACGCGAAACAAAAAACAAAAAGAAAGCGACTATTATGGTTACCCATGATGAACGATTGATCAGCCAATGTGATAAAGTGTATGTTATGAAAGATGGTATTTTGACTTTAAGAGAATCAAACGAAGAGGATCTGAAAGACAAAAAAAGCACTTAGATTGGAAGGAGAGATTTAATTGGATGAAACCATATTTGTTCGGTCTTTAGAAGACCAACTATGTTACGAAGTATACAAAGCGTCAAATGGATTTTCAAGAATGTATGGAAGAGCGTTAAAAGCTTTTGGACTAACTTTTCCTCAATATCTTGTTTTACTAGCATTATGGGATGAAGATCATATATTCATAAAAAATATTAGTGACCGCGTAGGTATGAGCATAGGAACGCTTAACCCAATCCTTAATCGATTATCAACACAAGGGTGGGTTGAAAAAGTCGCATCTGATATAGACAAACGAGCAGTAATTGTCACATTAACTGAAAAAAGTCAGCAATCTAAAAAAGCCATTTCAAAGGCTATTTTAGGTGAGATTATGCATTGTAATATGACGGATATAAATAATGAAGCTTTTTTTAAAGGGTTGAAGTCTTTAAACAGTGAGTTTGAACGTTTAGAAGAAAATGAATGACCTGAGACAAATATAAAAATTTCAACTGCATAAAATTAGAAAGGAGAGATTTTTTGTCGAAAAAGATAGCACTCATCGGAGCTGGCGTAGCCGGTCTAGCAAGTGCAATACGTTTGCAGCACGAAGGATATGAAGTAGAAATTTATGAAAAGGAAGCCATACCTGGCGGGAAGATGCATCAAATCAAAAAAGATGGTTATACTTTTGATTTAGGTCCTAGTATTGTTATGATGCCACAAATTTATAGAGAAGTTTTTGAATTAACAGGAAGAGATCCGGATGACTATATCCCAATGAAAAGACTGGATCCTATGTATACGGCCTTTTTTGGAACAGAAGATAAAGACAAGTTTGATGTCTCTTCTGATTTAGTCAAATTAATGCAATCCCTAGAAGGAATTAGTGATGAAGATGCGAAGGGTTTTTTGAGTTATCTTCAAGATATTTATGGTCGTTTTATTGTAGCAAAAGATCATTTTTTGCAACGTCCTTTCCGTAACGCATTGGATTTTTATAACCCGTTTATGATCAAACAGGCTTTGAAATTAAAAACATTTGATAGCGCCAATCATTCCATCGGTAAATTTGTAAAAGATAAACGATTGCAGCAGATGCTTAGCTTCCAAACCTTATACATAGGAGTTTCGCCGGTTAACGGACCTTCTCTTTATACCATCATCCCTATGATTGAATTGCTCTATGGCGTTTGGTTTATTGAAGGTGGTATGTATACAATGGCCAAATCTATGGAACGCTTATTTTTAGAGTTGGGTGGAAAAGTTCATTACAATTCACCAGTAGAAAAAATCTTGATTGAAGACAAACAGGCCTATGGAATTTTATTACGCGATAAAGAGATTCTGGCGGATTATGTTGTCTGTAATGCTGATTTCCCATACGCTATTAAAAATTTGGTGCAAGACACTGCTGCTAAAGGGAAATACACAGATAAAAAAGTTGATAGTATGAAGTACTCTTGTTCTTGCTTTATCATGTATCTAGGTATGGATCGTAAATATGAAGGTGTTGATCAGTTGCACAATTTTGTGTTTGCTGAGGATCTAGATAAAAATCTTGAAGATATTTTTGCTGGTAAATTACTAGATAATCCTTCTTACTATTTATACATGGGTTCAAAGATGGACCCATCTATGGCTCCAGAAGGCAAAGATGGACTTTATCTATTAGTCCCTGTTTCTGATTTATCTATTGCAGATTATGAGTGGACTGAAGAAACGATCCAGCATTATCGATCAGAAGTTTTAAATTCGTTGAAACAACTTAAAGGTTTTGAAAATGTTGAGAATGAGATCGTATCAGAAAGCTATATGACACCTATTGATTTCAAAGAAAAATTCAATGCATATAATGGTGCCTGTTTTGGACTGAGACCTAATCTATTACAAAGCAATCATTTTCGTCCACAAGCTAAAGCTAAAAATTGTGAAAATCTCTACTTTGCTGGAAGCAGTACACACCCTGGAGCAGGTGTGCCAATCGTATTGATGTCTGCAAAAATTGCTACCGAAGAATTAATCTTAGATGATCGCGGAGTTAAGGCATAATCCATTACTGTATGAAACTTAGTCAATACTATGGGAGGCCTGGATATGGAAATGAACAGACAAGAAACTATAAAACAAGATTATCAGTACTGCGAACAGATTATCAAACACCATTCTAAAAGTTTTTATTATGCATTTTCGCGTTTGCCAAAAGCCAAAGCACAAGCTATATTTGCCATTTATGCTTTTTGTCGAAGGGCTGATGATAGTGTGGACTTGGTTGAAACAACAGAAGAACAACTTTTGGCAGTAACAAATTTAGAAGAAGAATTGTCCTTATTTGAACAAGGAAATCCAATTGACCATCCTATTTGGAGGGCGTTAACAGATGTCTTTAAACGTTACAATATGTCTATTGAGCCATTTTACGATCAACTAACAGGACAAAAAATGGATATTGAATTTGCTGAACCTAGGGATCTTTCTGAATTAGAGACCTACAGCTACTATGTTGCTGGATCTGTTGGGTTAATGTTGTTGCCCGTTTTAGCTTCACAGTCGGATAAAGATCTTACTCAGCTAGCAATTAAACTAGGAATTGCTATGCAGTTGACCAATATCTTAAGAGATGTTGGCGAGGATTTTCAAAAAATTGATCGAATCTATCTGCCAATTGCTGAGTTGACTACTGAAAACTATACAAAAAAAGATCTAGAACAAAGAATAATCAACGCTAATTTTATCCGCATTTGGGAAAAATTAGCTCAACGTGCCGAATATTTGTATGATGAGGTGCAAGAAGATTTTCGCTATTTTGATGAAGATAGTCGATTACCAGTCAAACTTTCGTCAGCTATTTACCGTGGGTTATTGGATGCTGTACGTAAGAACAACTATGATTGTTTCAACAAGCGTAATTATGTATCGCCACTAGAAATGCAGCGTATTTACAAATCAATAAAATAAGAATTTGTCCTTGACGAATAAGCCGTATAGCTTTAGTTTAGGACTTTTCTTGTCTATTCGTTATAATGAACTACGTGAGGAGTGTGTTTAAATATGTCAACTCAAAAGAAAACAGTTATCGTTATCGGTGGAGGGTTAGGTGGCCTTTCAGCAGCTATTTCATTAGCGCAAAGTGGATATGACGTAGCACTTTATGAACAAAATCATCATCTTGGGGGCAAATTAAATCGATTGGAACAAGATGGCTTTGGATTTGATTTAGGTCCTTCAATTTTAACAATGCCTCAAGTATTCGAAAAATTGTTTACAGGTAGTAATCGTAAGATGGCTGACTACATATCAATTATTCAACTAGACAATCAGTGGAGATCATTTTTCCCAGACAATTCAGTTATTGATCTGTACAGCGATTTAGAAAAAATGAGCAAGAAAAATAGTGAGTTAAGTGAAAAGGACATGAAGGAGTATGCAGAATTTTTAAAGTATGCTAAAAAATTGTATGAAGCAACTGAAAAAGGTTATTTTGAAAAAGGTCTAGATAAAACAGGAGAAATTTTTCGTGAACATGGCTTATTTGGTTCGATGAAAGACTTTGATTACTTTTCATCCATGTACGATGCGATTGAAAAAAGAATTAGCAACCAAAAAGTGCGCGATATGTTGGCTTATTTTATTAAATACGTTGGATCTTCTCCATATGATGCTCCGGCGGTATTGAACATGATGATTTATATGCAACATGCTCAGGGTGTATGGTATGTTCCAGGAGGTATGCATAAAATTGCTGAAGGATTAGTTAAACTAGCAACTGAGATAGGTGTAGAACTGCATACTGGTCTGGGTGTTACATCCTTTATCAAGGACGAACAAAATAAAATCAGTTCTGTAGAACTTGAAGATGGAACTCTAAGAAAAGCTGACTATTATATTTCCAATATGGAAGTTATTCCGGCTTATCAAAAATTATTGAATGAGGAACCTGCTTTTATTGAAAAATTAGAAAAACGTTTTGAACCTTCAAGTTCGGGATTAGTGATGCATCTTGGAGTGGATAAAGAATATCCACAGCTTGCTCATCATAATTTCTTTTTCTCAGCTGATCCAGCCAACCACTTTGATACAGTCTTTAATCAGCGCAAGTTACCTGAGGATCCAACTATTTATTTAGTAAATGTGAATAAAACAGATAAAGCTCAATCAAAACCTGGTCATGAAAATATTAAAATTTTGCCTCATATTCCATATATTCAAGATGAGCCATTCACTCATGAAGAGTATCTTTTACTTCGTGAACGGGTATTGATCAAGTTAGAAAAGATGGGATTAACCGATTTACGTAAGCATATTGTGACAGAAGACCTGTGGACACCAGATGATATTGAAAAAACTTATGGATCACATAAAGGTTCAATTTACGGAACTGTTTCTAACCGCAAGAAAAATCATGGCTTTAAGCATGCTAAGCATAGTGAACGGTATGACAACCTCTATTTTGTTGGCGGAACTGTAAACCCAGGTGGCGGTATGCCAATGGTTACGATGAGTGGGCAACAAGTGAGAGATAAAATTGTTCAAAGAGACCAACAAGATGATAACTAAAGCAGGCGTTAGCGACAATAAAATAAACTGGTCCATTATCCAACAGCATCAAAAAAGACGAGTAGCGGATAGTGATCATTCAAAGACAACCGAGCGAAAACAACTTTTAGAGCTGTTGCGTATGCTGTTAACGGAGAATGAATCCGAGTTACTCGCTGCTTTGCACAAAGATCTAGGCAAGTCAGCAGAAGAAGCCTATGCTTCTGAACTGGCGGTATTGCTTCAAGAAATAGATTTTATGAAACGTCACTTGAATAATTGGCAACAGCCTAAAAAGAAACATCAAATTAAATTAGGCTCTATGAGCAAAACAACAGTTGAACACCATCCGTATGGATCTATATTGGTTATTAGTCCATGGAATTACCCTTTACAATTAGCGCTTATGCCTGTAATAGGAGCTCTTGCAGTAGGAAATAGCTGCTTTATTAAACCCTCTGAATTTGCTCCAGAGACAGCCAAGCTTCTAGCTAAGTTAATAGAGACTTACTTTTCACCAGATGTTTTGGTGGTTGTGAATGGAGACTCCTCAGTAGCTACTGAGCTATTAGAATTACCTTGGGATTTTATTTTTTTTACAGGGAGCAAAAAAGTAGGAACCATTGTACATCGTGCAGCTGCTAACAAACAGATCCCTGTTGTGTTAGAGCTAGGTGGTAAAAATCCTTGTATCGTTGATGAAACTAATTTAACAAAAGCAGTTGTGCAACGGATTATATGGGGGAAATTTTTAAATGCTGGTCAAAGTTGCATTGCTCCTGATACCATTTATGTTCATCAAACGATTTATCTCCAGTTTCTTCAAATGGCAGTTGAACAAATCAAACTGTTTTATGGTCTGCATCCACTTGAAAAAGCAACGATAGGGCGAATGCCCTATGAAAAACAATATGAAAAGATAGTCGATTTTTTGAAACAAGGAAGTATTTATTACGGTGGAAATGTTGATGCTGAGCAAAAAAGGATAGAGCCAACGATACTGATAGATATAACAGCACGTAGTCCGATTCTTTATGAAGAAATATTCGGTCCAATTTTACCAGTAATCCCTTATACAAACTTGTCAAAATTAGTAAACGAACTTAAGCGATTAGACGATCCGCTTGTCACATATGTTTTTAGCAAAAATAAAAAAAACGGTGAGTATATTAAAGATAAACTACGGTCAGGAGCCTTTAGTTTGAATCAAGTGATTTTACACGCAATTAGTTCTGATAGCTCATTTGGCGGAGTAGGGGCTAGTGGATTTGGACGCTACCATGGATCAGCCAGTTTAGATGTATTTAGCTATGAGCGAACAGTCTACACTAATCTTTTGCCATTTAATATCCAAAAACAATACCCGCCCTATCAATCTAATGATTTAAACCTGCTTCGTAAATGGAGACGTTGGTTATTTTAGGAGGAGCAATGATGCTGTTCATAATTATATTATTAAGCCTTATTTCAGTAATCAGTGGTTTCTTGATGCTTTGGAAAGTTCCTTTGGCTATTAAAAGCGCTGGTAAGGTTAGTGTGAAAAAAACGGTTTCGATTATTATTCCTGCGAGAAATGAAGAAAATCGTTTGTCTGTGCTGTTGGCATCTTTAAACAATCAGTCATACAAACCGGTAGAAGTCATTGTTGTAGACGATGAGTCCTCTGACAGGACAATTGTTGTTGCTCAACAACAGGGTGCGAAAATTATTAGAAAGCAAAAAAGTGATGATTGGACGGGAAAATCCGCTGCTTGTTGGAAGGGAGCAAAAGAAGCAAAAGGAGATTGGTTGTTGTTCTTAGATGCAGATACGTTCTTTGAAAATCGAACTAGCTTGGAGCAATTGTTAGCGACTTATCAATCTGTCGATGCAATTGGAATTCTCTCATTTCAACCATTTCATAAGATAACAAAATTGTATGAAAATTTATCTGCGGTGTTTAATATTATTTTAATGGCCGGTATGAATGTATTTACCCCGCTAGGTACTCAAGTTAAGACGGCAGGATCATTTGGACCTTGTATTTTATGTGATAAAGAAGAGTATTTTATTGTCGGCGGACATAAAGCTATAAAAGGAGCTATAATGGATGATCTTGCTCTAGGTGAAAAATTCATGGAAAACAATTTTCTAGTTCGCTGTTATGGAGGTCGGGGATTAATCCAGTTTCAAATGTACCCTGAAGGAATCAAGCAATTGGTCGAAGGATGGACAAAAAGTTTTGGCACGGCTGCTCAGTCTACCCATCCCATAGTTACAGGTCTGATTTCACTTTGGATTAGTGGAGCATTTTTTACAATTGGTTCTTTAATAGTAGCTTTGCTGTCAAATGATGCTAGTTTGGTAATTCTAACCAGTTTGTTTTGTGTAACCTATGCCGTACAATTCTATTGGCTTGCTTGCCGTTTTGGCCAATTCAGTTTATTGATCTTATTTGGTTATCCGCTATTCTTTTTGTTTTTTATCGGTTTATTTATATGGTCCCTCTTTTTGACAAAGGTACTCCATAGAGTCACTTGGAGTGGACGGAAATTGGAGGTGTAGACCAATGCAGCTCATAGAATTTTCAATTATGTGGACCATCATCATTGACAGCATCGCATGGGCATTTTTCCAAATTGGAATTTCTTTTTTTACCTTGTCTTTACCAGAATGTTATTTTCAAAAACAATCCTTTATCTATCCAGTGAGAAAGTGGGAAAATGAAGGGCAATTTTGGCAAACACATTTTGATATAAAGAAATGGGCGAAAGTTATTCCTGATGGTACGCGAATAGTAAAAAGTGGTTTTTATAAAAAAAATCTACAGCAAAAAGAAACAAAGTATCTTGAACTATTCATACTTGAAACAAAGAGAGCTGAACTTACACATTGGCTCTCCATACTACCTTCTTTCCTATTTTTTTTATGGAATCCCGTCTGGGCTGGATGGATTATGGTAATTTATGCGCTACTGTTTAATGTACCGATTATCCTTGTGCAGCGGTATAATCGTCCACGTCTTGAAAGAGTACTTAATCGCAAGAACGCAAAACAATAAAAATGTGCCCATTCTGATTTTAGTAGAATGAGCGCATTTTTTTATTGGAGAAGACTTAAAAATGTGATAAAAAAACCGATAGTATACGTAGTGTTATGTTAATCAATTTGTATTAAACATTTGGAGGAATTACAGTGGGCGTATTTATTGCATTAGTTATTGGTTTTGGTTCCATGATCATTGGTTTTATGGGTGAAGGAGGACACGTAAGTGCACTAATCTCTTGGACCCCAGCAGTAATCGTTTTTGGTGGGACTCTTGGAAGTGTACTACTTGCGTTCCCTCTAGAGTATGTGAAAAATATCGGAAAAATAATAAAAGTTTCTTTCACAGCTAAATCAAAAGATCTAACAACGATTATTGCTTATTTCAGCACGTTAGCAGCTAAAGTAAAAAGAGAAGGCGTACTAAGCATTGAATCAGAAGCAGCTGATAGTTCAGATGTTGACCCGTTTATAAAAAAAGGAATCCAATTAGTTGTGGATGGAGAATCCTACGAAATGATACGAGACACATTAGAGCTAGAAATGGATGCTATTTCAGAAAGACATAAAACAGGAGCTGCAATTTTTAATTCAGCAGGAGGTACTGCACCAACAATGGGTATTGTAGGAACGGTACTGGGTCTAGTTCACGTATTAGGGGGATTGGCTGATGCGGATATGTCTCAATTAGGAGCTAGCATATCATCTGCATTTTTAGCTACTCTTTATGGGTTAGCAAGTGCGAACTTAGTTTTCCTTCCTATTGCAACGCGTTTGAAAAAAATTGCCCAAAAAGAAGATATGGAAAAGGAATTGATTTTAGAAGCTATTTTAATGATACAACAAGGTGTTCGACCTAATTTAATAAATGAAAAATTAACCGGTTTTCTTAATGGTTCAGAAATCATATTAGATAGTAACAGTATACATGAAGGAAAGGCAGTTCCTGAAGTATGAGTAGACGAAATAAGAAACATGAAGAAGAACCAGAAAACCATGAGCGATGGCTGTTATCTTATGCAGATTTTATCACCCTGTTAATGATATTTTTTATCATTATGTACTCCATGAGTGAAATGGATAAATCAAAATACAATGAGCTTGCTTCAGTTTTTAGTATGGAAATGGGTGGAGGCGGAACTGGGATACTTGAAGGAGAAAGCGAATCCGGTGACGGAGAAAATTCTAAGGGTTCTACAGAGCTGACAGAAGAAGAGCAACAAGAAGAAGTAAAAGAAACGATTGATGCGTATATTGATACTAGTGAGCTCAATGATAGTGTCACGACTTCTATCGAAGAACGGGGACTAGTTTTAAGTTTTAACGATGCACTTTTTTTTGACAGTGGCAATGCAGAAATAAAAGCAGATCAGCAAAATAAGTTCATTGATATTGGGAAGTTATTAAACCAACCAGCATTAAAAGATAGTTTCATCCGTGTAGAGGGTTATACAGATTCTGTTCCCGTCTCAAATCCAAAGTATAAATCCAATTGGGACCTTTCAGTTTTAAGAGCGAGCAATGTAGCTCAGATTATCATAAATGATTCAGGAATCAACCCAAATCGAGTTTCGGTAGTAGGATATGGAGAATACCGACCAAAATCCGATAATAAAACAAATGAAGGCCGACTTGAAAATAGAAGAGTGGACATATTGATCTTAAATAGTGAATTTAATAACACAGAACAGGTAGCGCAATAAAAAAAGAAGCTCAGATGAGTTTCTTTTTTTTATACATATAATTTCAATTCTAGTAGTTGACAAAAAACGATTACGAGTGTAAACTATAAATTGTAGAACGATTACAAATGTAGTCGAAAGAAAGAAGGGTATTAATGATTAACAAAATCCAACCAAATATTTCAGATGCTGAATGGGAGATCATGCGGGTAGCATGGACGAACCATACGGTAACCAGTAAACAAATAACAGAAATAGTAAAAGAAAAAATGAATTGGAAACAAGCAACGATAAAAACATTGATTGGTCGACTAGTTGAAAAAGGAATGTTGAAGACCGAAGCGGTTGGCAATAAGTATTTATACAGCCCAATAATTACTGAAGAAGAAAGTTTGAAAAGTAAAACAACTGATTTTTTTGATCACTTATGTAATCGAAAAGTAGGAACAACTATTGCTGATCTTATTAGTGAAGCAACATTGAGTCATGCAGATGTTCAAATGCTAGAAGACCTGTTACAACAAAAAAAAGGAGAAGCTGTTGACAGCGTTCCGTGTGATTGTATACCTGGGCAATGCGACTGCCAACATAGCCATTCATAAAAAAGGAGTGAATCGAATTGACTGATAAATCATTTAAAATTGAGGGCATGAGTTGTGCAACTTGCGCACAGACTGTTGAAAAAGCCACGAAAAAATTACCTGGAGTCAAAGAATCAAGTGTGAATTTGGCTACTGAAAAAATGACTATTCAATATGATGAAGCAATTCTTACAGATAAAGATATTCAAGAAGCCGTTAATCAATCAGGATATAAAGCTGTAACTGATACAAAACAGAAGACTTTTGCAATTGAAGGAATGACTTGTGCATCATGTGCTCAAACAATTGAAAAAGTAACTGGAAAATTAACAGGAGTAGCAAATGTGAGTGTGAACTTAGCTACCGAAAAAATGAGTATCCAATATGATCCAGATCAATTAGGAGTAGCGGATATTACAAATGCCGTAAAAGAATCTGGTTATGAAGCTCATGAAGAAATCGAATCAGCCGATGCACTGGACTTAGATCGTGAAAAAAAAGCACAACACATAAAAGATATGTGGCAGCGATTTTGGATTTCAGCCGTTTTTACGATCCCTTTATTATATATTTCAATGGGCCATATGTTAGGAATGCCATTACCTGAAGTGATTGATCCTATGATGAATGCTGGAACTTTTTCTTTTACTCAATTGATTTTGACTTTACCAGTTATCGTTCTCGGGAGGGAATTTTTTAAAGTCGGATTCAAAGCTTTATTCAAAGGTCATCCCAATATGGATTCGCTTGTTGCTTTAGGAACGAGTGCGGCCTTTGTATACAGCTTAGCTGCAACTATAGGCATATGGTTGGGAAACAATGGTTTAGCTATGGATCTCTATTATGAATCTGCGTCAGTTATTTTGACGTTGATTACACTTGGAAAATACTTTGAAGCTCTTTCAAAAGGGAAAACTTCTGAAGCCATCAAAAAACTAATGGGTCTTGCTCCAAAACAAGCTAGAGTATTACGAAATGGACAAGAGCTAGAAATAGCAGTAGACGAAGTACAAGTAAACGACCTGATCATTGTGAAACCAGGTGAAAAAATGCCAGTCGATGGAGTAGTGATCGAAGGTATGACGTCAGTTGATGAAGCGATGCTGACTGGAGAAAGTATACCAGTTGAAAAAACAAGTGGTGATGCGATCATTGGAGCAAGTATCAATAAAAACGGAACGATTCAATACAGAGCTACAAAAGTTGGTAAAGATACAGCCTTATCTCAAATCATTAAATTGGTTGAAGATGCACAAGGTTCAAAAGCGCCTATTGCAAAACTAGCCGATATTATTTCTGGATACTTTGTACCGATCGTTATCGTATTGGCAGTTCTATCAGGAGTAGTTTGGTATTTGGCTGGAGAGTCAGGGGTATTTGCTTTAACGATCACGATTTCTGTATTGGTTATTGCTTGTCCATGTGCGCTAGGATTAGCGACACCAACAGCTATTATGGTCGGTACAGGAAAAGGTGCTGAACATGGCGTTTTAATCAAAAGTGGCGGAGCACTGGAAAAAACGCACAAAATCGACACGATTGTTTTTGATAAAACGGGCACACTGACTGAAGGAAAACCTAAAGTAACAGATATTGTAACCGTCAGTGAATTATCTGAAGATGAATTGTTGATTCTTGCCGCCTCGGCTGAAAAAGGATCTGAACATCCTTTAGGAGAAGCAATTGTTCATGGAGCAGAAAATAAAGCATTAACTCTTCTAAAAACTCAAACATTTAATGCTTTGCCAGGACATGGGATTGAAGTAACCATCGATAATCAATCTCTTTTATTAGGAAATAAAAAATTAATGGTCGACCGTGGTATCTCACTTGATGCAGTAGAGTCAATTTCCGATAAGTTAGCAAGCGAGGGTAAAACCCCAATGTATATTGCTAAAGATGGCCAAATAGCAGGGATTATTGCCGTTGCAGATACAGTAAAAGCAAATAGCTTGAATGCCATTGAAAAATTGCATAAGATGGGATTAGAGGTAGCCATGATTACTGGTGACAATAAACAGACCGCTGAAGCCATCGCAAAACAAGTAGGAATTGATCGTGTGTTAAGCGAAGTTTTACCAGAACAAAAAGCAAACGAAGTGAAAAAATTACAAGCCGAAGGAAAAATAGTCGCTATGGTGGGTGATGGTATCAATGATGCTCCTGCTTTAGCGCAAGCTGATATTGGGATTGCTATCGGTTCAGGTACAGATGTTGCTATGGAATCTGCAGACATTGTGTTGATGAGAAGTGATTTGATGGATGTACCGACAGCTGTGGAATTGAGTAAAGCAACCATCAAAAATATCAAAGAAAACCTATTTTGGGCATTTGGCTACAATGTTTTAGGAATTCCTATCGCTATGGGACTGCTCCACATTTTTGGAGGCCCATTATTGAATCCGATGTTGGCTGGAGCAGCAATGAGTTTCAGTTCAGTATCCGTATTGATCAATGCACTGCGATTAAAGAGATTCAAACCCTAGTCAAAATGGAACAAAGTGAAATGATTATTAATGAAACGGAGTGATGAGAAATGAAAAAGGAATTAACCATTGAAGGCATGAAATGTGAAGGTTGCGCCAGCACTGTAGTTGAAAAATTCCAATCAGTTGAAGGCATTGAGCGTGTCGTTGTTGATTTAGAAACTAAACAAGCGATTGTCGAAAGCCCTAATGAAATTGATGAAACAATTTTAAACCAAGCATTAAGCGACACAAATTACACTATTGTAAGTAGCAAATAGTGGTTCTAAAATTTTTAGTATAGGTAGATTAAAGACTCACTTTTCTATGGAAGAGTGAGTCTTTTTTTGTTCACTTGTTCGTGAAATCAGCTTTGACGAACAAGTGAGTCTCTTTTTTTGTTTCACTTGTCCGTCAAGAGCCCTCTCATGGAAGACTGAAACAAATTTTTCGTGCCACTCTTCCGTGAAAAGGTGTTTCATGGAAGAGTGGCGTCCTCTAGTAATCAGAAAAGTAAGAATAAATGAATCAACTTGCTAGATAAACCAAAGAAGAGTATCCTTTTAAGTAATAAATTAGGGGGAATGAAGATGGGAATCGATAACGAATTATTAACAGAGTTTAAAACCCGATTTGATGCAAATAATACAAATCAGGTGATCAAAGGCGCCATAGCAAAAGTTGGTATTGATGATGCTTCTTTAGATAATAATGTTTTAAGAAGGCATCCTTTCGAGTTCTCAAACGAAACCAAACGCGGAGCAATAACAAATCAACAGTCCAGCGGCCGGTGTTGGATGTTTGCCGCTTTAAATACGGCTCGTGTAGATACAATGGAAAAGTTAAATATGGAGAGTTTTGAGTTTTCACAAAATTACACGTTATTTTGGGATAAACTTGAAAAGGCCAACTATTTCTTAGATAGTATTTTAGAAACACTAGATGAACCGCAAAATGCTAGAATTATTTCTCATTTATTAATGGATCCGGTTCAAGACGGCGGACAATGGGATATGTTTTCAGGACTCCTAGAAAAATATGGTGCAGTTCCCAAATCTGTTATGCCCGAAACTTTTCATTCTTCTAATACAAGAAAATTAAACTCAATTCTAACATCTAAACTCAGAGAATTTGCTTGTCAATTACGTGAAGAATATAAAGGTGGATCCTCACTAAACGAATTGACAGCTAAGAAAGAAATGATGCTGTATTTCATCTATACTGTGCTAGTAAAAGCATTGGGTGAAGTTCCTGAGTCGTTTACGTATACCTATCGAAACAAAGAGGGCGAATACTGTCGTATTAGTGAAGTCACTCCACAAGATTTTTTTAAAGAATACGTAGGTTGGGATCTAACAAGTTTAGTCAGCTTGCTAAATGCACCAACTGAAGATAAACCATTTGGAAGAGCCTATACTGTGAAGTATTTAGGAACTGTTAAAGAAGCAAAATCGATTCAATACATCAATGTTCCGATCCAAGTACTAAAAGAAGCAGCAGTTGCTTCAATTAAAGACGGACAACCTGTGTGGTTTGGCTGTGATGTGGGCAAAATGTCGATAAGAGATGTTGGGATTATGGATGAACACAGTTACAATTATGAGTTGACATTAGGTGAGGGTAGCGGATTAACAAAAGCGCAACGCTTAGATTATGGCGATAGCTTATTGACTCATGCAATGGTATTTGTGGGAGTAGATTTAGACGAACAAGGTCAGCCTCTAACGTGGAAAGTTGAAAACAGCTGGGGAGAAAAATCAGGTAAAAAGGGAATTTATTCTATGAGCGATAAATGGTTTGAGGAATTTAACTATCAAATCGCTGTGGACAAAAAATACATTCCTGAAAAATGGTTAAAAGCCTTAGACGAACCTATTATAGAATTAGAACCGTGGGACCCAATGGGTGCTCTAGCTTTGGTAAAATAATAATAAAAAAACAAGGGTTTGAAGAAATGAGACTTCAGACTCTTGTTTTTTGCTTTTTAGAGAAATAAAACATGCTATAATCTACAGTAGAAAAGAAAAAAAGGAGTGATCTTGGTGGCAAGAGAAAAGAAATTTTCAACAGATGATATTTATTTGCAGACACATAATCTTTTGATAAAAGAAGGTTATGAAAAATTTTCGTTTAGTTTGCTAGCCAAATCATTAAATGTTTCAAGAGCGGCCATTTATAAATATTATACGAATAAAGACGAACTTATCAGTGATTACTTAGTAGGACAGATGACACAAATGATGGAAGAGTTCAATCAAATAAACTGGTCTTTGGACTATTCAGATCATTTTGATCAATTATTCGAGTTGATTTTTAAGTACCGAGAAACACATTTGATATCAAATGCTCTTCCTCATGACAAAATGGTCATCAGTATTGAAAAACAAAAACAAAAGAAGACTATTTCTGGAGAGGTCCATGGACATTTTTTTAATTATATTCAACAATTTATTCAGACAGGTAAAACAAACGGTCACATAAAAAAAGAAATACCCGATAGTTTAATTGTTGGTATTATTTTTCATAGCATTAACATACCCGATCGTTCTAATTTAAGTTCCCAAGAAAGGGCTCATTTTATCAAGATGATCATTAAAAATGGTGTTTTTGACATTTCAAAGTGACACTAGTGTCACTTTGTTGTATACTACTCTTTGTAAAGATAAGTATTTAAAGAAATGGGGTAGGATAAATGTTTTTAGCACTGAAGGAACTAAAACACTCCAAAGGAAGATTTATTATGATTGGTTTAATTATAGTATTTATTTCGTGGCTTGTGTTTGTATTATCTGGTCTTGGAACAGGGTTATCTGATTTAGCAACTTCGACGTTAAAATATTCGGAGGCAGATTACATTGTTTTTGAAAAAGAAACGGATTTTAGTTTTTCTAAGTCAATTCTTTCTGAAGACTTGGAGAAACAATTGCTAGACGAAAAAGGGGTCGAAGCTGTCGCTTCAATGGGAACGGTATCGGCTTCAATACGTTCTGCTGCCAGTGATGAAGAGAATGCAATAAAGACGGATGTCCTTATAGCGGGTATTCAGCCCGGATCATTTATGGAGCCGGCTGTCAGTTCTGGAAAAGCACTAATAAACAGTAATTCAAATGGTGTAACTGTGGATGAGTCGCTGAAAGAAGACGGTTTTTCATTAGGTGATAAGTTAGCAATCAATGGATCTAATGAAGAAGTGGAGATTATCGGTTTTGTCCAAAATGAAACTTTAAATCATCAGCCGGTTATTTTTGCACAATTAGATAAATTTCGTGCTATTAAGTACGCTGCACCTGGTTCAGATAACGGTATAGAAAATCCAGTTAATGGAATTCTACTTCAAGGAACGGATGTAGATGTGGAAGCAATAAATGAAACAATTGATGGCATTGAGATAGGGACAAAAGATGAAGCTGTAAATGCAGTTCCTGGGTATACAGCTGAAAATGGCACGATCATGATGATGCTTTGGTTTTTAATTATTATTTCAGCTTTTATTATTGGTGTGTTCTTTTATGTTTTAACCAATCAAAAAACGCAGCAATTCGGTGTGCTAAAAGCCATTGGAGGAAGCAACGGATTTGTTATTAAAACAGTTATCTCACAAGTTTTCGTTTTATCAGCTGTCAGTATCTTAGTAGGAATTGGGCTGACATACCTTACTGCTGCAGTATTACCAGAGGGCATGCCTTTTAACTTAAAACTCCCTATGGTCATCATTTATAGTATCGTTTTACTAGCGATAAGTGTCTTAAGTTCGTTATTTTCTGTGATCAAAATTTCAAAAATTGATCCGTTAACAGCATTAGGGAGGTTGGAATAATGTCTGGTATTCAATTAAAAAATGTCACAAAACGTTATCAAGATAGTGAAAGTGAAACAATTGCTTTGAACCAAGTTTCAATGACTGTGGATAAAGGAGAATTTGTAGCTATTATTGGACCATCTGGTTCAGGAAAGAGTACTTTTTTAGCAATTGCAGGAGCTTTATTGAAGCCTTCTGAAGGAGAAGTATTTATTAAGGATAGAGCAATATCCTCTTTGAATGAAAAAGAGTTAGCACAAGTTCGTTTGGAACAAATTGGTTTTATATTGCAAACATCAAACTTGATTCCGTACTTGACTGTATTAGATCAGTTATTAGTTGTTGTAAAAATGAAGGGTTCCATTACTGAAGAAATGAAAAAAATAGCAAGAGAACTCTTAACAGATTTAGGATTAGACAAAAAATTCGAGAAATTTCCAGACAAGCTATCTGGTGGTGAAAGACAACGAGTGGCTATTGCACGTTCTTTTATGAATGATCCAGATGTTATTTTAGCAGATGAACCCACAGCTAATCTAGATACTGCACGTGCTCATGAAGTTGTACAGTTGATTGCAAAAGAAGTGAAATCTCGCAATAAAGCAGCTATTATGGTTACCCATGATGAACGCATGTTGAAATATTGTGATCGCGTTTATCGTATTGAAGATGGCGTACTTAAAGAAGAAAAAACTGTATAATTTGCAAACTAATCATTAATAAAAGAGCCATTAGTTGGTAGCCATTCGGTAGTATACTGAATGGCTACCAACTAATTTTTTTATACTTTAATATGTAAAAAGAAGACTGTTTCTATTTTAAAAGAAATCTATTTTTTAATTAAAAAATGGTTAGAAACAAAAAAATATGTTAGGATAGTGAAGGAAGAATTTAGCGATAAAAGTAAATTCTTTTTTTGTTTATAAAAGGAGTGAATAAAAGATGAAAAGGATCAAATTAGGATTAGTAACAAAGTTGCTAATAGCAATTATTTTAGGTATTATTTTTGGACAAATGGCTTTTTTGCCAGATTTCATTATTCAAATACCGGTTACGATTTCTGCTCTATTCAGTAGTTTATTAAGTTTTATTATCCCATTGATGATCATTGGTTTTGTGGTAGTGGGTATTGCGGATCTTACACAAGGAGCAGGAAAGTTATTAGGAATCACCACATTGATGGCCTACTCTTCAACATTAATTGCTGGTTTTATCGCGTATTTTATAGCTGTGAATGTCTTTCCATTATTTATTGATAGTGGATTAAGTGCTGAAGGTATCGGTGAAAAAGCTAGCCTTGCACCATTATTTTCCATCCCTATAGAGCCTATTATGGATGTTACTTCTGCCATTGTTTTTTCTTTCATGATCGGGATTTGCATTTCTTGGTTAAGAGGACAAGGCAAAGGAGATACTATGTACAACTTTTTTAGTGAATTTAGTTTGATCATCAGTAAACTACTCAATTCGCTGATTATTCCGGGACTGCCAATTTTTATATTTGGTAATTTTGTGAATTTGAGTTATACAGGAAGCGTATTTTCGATTCTTTCGGTCTTTTGGAAAGTATTTGTGATTGTGATTGGTTTGCAACTCATTCTTGTGTCACTCTTTTTTGTGATTGCTGGACTTTATACAAAGAAAAATCCCTTAACATTAATTAAAAATCAAATTCCAGGCTATATAACAGCAATTGGAACACAATCCTCGGCAGCAACTATTCCAGTGAACTTAGAAGTGGCTAAAAAGAATGGTGTATCGGCACAAATTCGTGAATTTGTCATCCCATTATGTGCTACGATTCATTTATTGGGTAGCATTGTAACGGTCACTTCATGTGTTACAGCTGTTTTATTGATGTACAATATGCCTGTACAGTTCGGTATGATGGCAGGATTTATTGCAATGTTAGGTATAGCTATGGTAGCAGCACCTGGGGCACCCGGTGGAGGCATTATGAGCGCTCTACCCTTTATGACAATGGTTGGCATAGATCCAACGGGTGTGCTGGGGAATCTTTTGATAACCCTGTATTTAACACAGGATAGTTTTGGGACTGCAGCAAATATTTCAGGAGATAACGCTATTGCAGTTATCATGGATAAAATTTACTTTAAACACATCTTAAAAAAGAATAATTAATGATAGGAATAGGAGAAAAACGTCTAGTTTACCATAAGCTAAGCGTTTTTTCTTTTATTAAAAATCAAAAGAAAAAATCTATTAATTGATTAAACAATTCTAGAAGGAAATGATTAAGAAAAATGGTAATATAAGGATAAGAAAATGAGTTTAGTACTAGCTGGAGGGATACATATGGAATTTAAAACAGACGTTGCAATTGCACAAGAAACGACAATGAAACCAATAGTAGAAATTGCTGAGAAATTAGGAATCAATGACAATGCGATTGAACAGTATGGAAAGTATAAAGCTAAAATCAATGAACTAGAATTAACAGATTTAGAGACTAAAAAAGAGGGGAAGTTGATTCTTGTAACGGCTATTACGCCAACTCCAGCTGGAGAAGGAAAGACAACGACAGTAGTTGGATTAGGAGACGGGCTTCAAAAAATAGGCAAAAAAGCTGCAATAGCGCTTAGAGAGCCATCTTTAGGACCTGTTTTTGGTATGAAAGGTGGAGCAGCAGGAGGCGGATACGCTCAAGTTGTACCAATGGAAGATTTAAATTTGCATTTCACAGGGGATTTCCATGCCATTAGTGCAGCCAATAATTTATTAGCTGCTATGCTGGATAATCATATTCACCACGGGAACACACTAGCGATCGATACACGAAATATTACATGGAAACGTGTGGTAGATATGAATGATCGCCAATTGCGGTTTATCGTTGATGGATTAAATGGCAAAACGAATGGTGTTCCACGCGAAGATGGATTTGATATCACAGTAGCTTCAGAAATCATGGCTATCTTATGTTTATCAATGAATATGGAAGAAATGAAAGAAAAGTTAAAAAGAATCATTGTAGGCTACAGTGTAGCCGGACAACCGGTTACTGCAGGAGATTTGAAAGCACATGGGGCAATGGCAGCTTTATTAAAAGAAGCCTTGAAACCGAACTTGGTTCAAACATTGGAACATACGCCAGCATTTATTCATGGAGGACCATTTGCCAATATAGCTCATGGATGTAACAGCATCAAAGCAACGAAATTAGCTTTAAAATATGCAGATTATGTTGTCACTGAAGCAGGCTTTGGTGCTGACTTAGGAGCTGAGAAATTCATGGATATTAAATGCCGTTTATCAGGTTTGGAGCCTGCAGCTGTTGTAGTTGTAGCAACGGTAAGAGCATTGAAAATGCATGGAGGAATGGCTAAAAAAGAATTAAAAGAAGAGAATGTGGTAGCTCTTGAAAAAGGTTTACCTAATTTAATGAAGCACATTGAAAATATGCAAACCGTTTTTGGTATGCCAACTGTTGTAGCCATCAATAAATTCCCAACGGATACCGTTGAAGAATTAGCATTAGTGAAAGAAAAATGTGAAGAACTTGGAGTACATGTGGTTTTATCAGATGTTTGGGAAAACGGCGGTAATGGGGGACAAGATTTAGCTAGAGCAGTTGTTGATTTGGCGGAACAAAAAAGTACGTTAACCTATGCTTATGAGTTAGAGGATTCGTTGGTAGAGAAAATGACTAAAGTTGTTCAAAAAGTATATGGGGGTGAAGGAATTGTATTAGCTCCTGGAGTGAAAAAAGAAATTACTCGTCTAGAAGATCTTGGATTCGGGAACTTACCTATCTGTATGGCAAAGACACAATATTCTTTCTCAGATGATAAAAATAAACTAGGCCGACCGGAAGATTTTACAGTGACCATTAAAAAAGTAAAAGTTTCTGCTGGAGCAGGATTTATAGTTGTATTAACGGGTGATATTATGACAATGCCAGGATTGCCAAAAACACCGGCAGCAGAATCGATTGATGTGTTAGCAGATGGAAGAATCATTGGATTATTTTAATTTTCTTTGACCATTAAAGAAAGGGGATCATGGCAATGAAAGAACAAACGATTGAGCATTTTTTAACCGATCTTTCTGCAAAAAAATCCACCCCTGGAGCAGGTGGTGCAGCGGCATTAGTGGCTGCATTAGGTTCTTCTTTAGGTAGTATGGTTGGGAATTTTACTATTGGAAAGAAAAAGTACCAAGCCGTTCAGAGTGAAGTAGAAAAAATTGTTGAAGAGTTAGAACAAATCAAACTGGAGCTAGAAGAATTGATTCAAAAAGATGCAGAGGCTTTTTATCCTCTAGCACAAGCTTATAAGTTGCCTAAAGAAACACCAGCCGAAATAGACTATAAAGAAAACGTAATAGAAGAAGCATTAGTAGGAGCTTCAGTCGTCCCGATTGAAATAATGGGACATACGCTAAGAGCGATCGAGTTGCTTGAGCAAATGTCAAAAATTGGGAATACGATGCTGATTGCAGATGCTGGAACTGGAATTGTTTTTTGCAAAGCTGCTTTAGAAGGGGCTAGTTTAAGTGTTTATATCAATACGGCTTCAATGAAAAATAATCATAAAAAAGAATCATTAAATCAAGAAGCTGACCAGCTATTAGAAAAAGGAACAACGATTGCAACTAACGTTTACCAAAAAATCAGTCGTTCATATAAATTACCAAATCAATAAAAGTTTAAGGGTAGGAAGAGGCAATCAATGACAGAAAAAATAGAAAAGCAAGCATTGAGGAAAAAAATGATTTCTTTACTCAATAACATTTCTGCTGAAGAAAAAGCAGCAATTGAACTAAAACTAGAAGATAATTTATTTAGGTCGAGTGAATGGAGATCAGCTAAGAGAATAGGTGTTACGCTTTCCCAAGGATTTGAATGGAATACATTAGGGATCATCAAGAAAGCTTGGGAAGAAGGAAAAATGGTTTGTGCTCCAAAGTGCGTTCCAGAGCATAAAGCAATGATTTTTTATGACTTCACAAGTACGGAACAATTAGAAAAGGGTTTTTATAATCTAATTGAACCGAAACCTGCAAAAACAAAAAGGGTAGATAAAACGGAGATTGATCTAGTATTGGTTCCAGGATTGATTTTTGATAAAAAGGGCTACCGAGTAGGTTTTGGTGGCGGTTATTATGACCGTTTTTTGAAAGACTTTCCGAATCGTACAGCAGGACTTATTTACTCAAAGCAAGTAACTTCAGCTCTTCCAATAGAACCATTTGATATACCAGTACAAAAAATCATAACGGAGAAACCCGAGTAAATAACAAAAAAAGCCAAAGAGATTAAATATAAAATCTCTTTGGCTTTTTTTTGTTATTAGCTATCAATACTAAGAATTTCTGACAGCATATACTATTTTGATAAATCGACACCTAAATAGGAATCGAATAAATCATATAGTTCCGGATGCTTTTTTTTCAAAGAAACAGGTCGATTTTCCTTGTCTAAGAAACAATGTTTGCTTTCTCCTGTCGTCCGCAACTGTCCGGTAGTTTTATCTAGAATTTGATAAGAGATCGTCAAACGAATACCGTTAAAGGCTTCAATCTTAGGTATGATGTAAACACGATCGTTGTAATACACCATTGATTTGTAGTGGCATGCAATTTCTAGAACAGGAACAATGATTCCGAGTTTTTCCATTTGATCGTAACCAAAGCCCATTTGATCTAATAAATTGGTTCTAGCTTCTTCAAACCAACGGATATAATTTGAATGATGAATAATTCCCATCTGATCCGTTTCATAATACTGAGCTAGATGTTCGTACAAGTCGAAATTTTTTTTCATATCTGCGTTTCAGTCCTTACTACTGTTTACTAGTATGATAGCATATTTAACTCTTCTTATGTTCATCAAAAATAGAAGAGTCAGTTAAGTTTTATTAGCTGGTGTTCTCAGTGAATATTCGTAGTATACTTCTTAATAGAAGAACTTTCAAAAAAGTGATGAGCTAAATTTTTACAGGAATGTTAACAAAGGAGAGTACTCATGCGATTATTACATACAGCAGACTGGCATATTGGAAAAATTGTCAATGAAATGTCGATGTTAGAAGATCAAGAATATTTTCTTGATCAATTAATTGAAAAACTAAAAACAATACAGGTAGACGCCTTAATTATGGCGGGAGATCTATACGACCGTGCGATGCCTTCAAAAGAAGCAGTAGCTTTAGCTAATAAAGTATTAACGAGACTGATTCAAGAAGTTGATCTTCCTATTTTAGTCATAGCAGGCAACCATGATAGTAATGAACGGGTAGAATATGGAGCAGATCTTTTAGCAACCAATCAGCTCTATATTGAAGGAACTGTCAAAGAAGTGACAAGAAAAGTAACTCTTAAAGGAGTTAACTTTTATTTACTGCCTTTTGCAGACTATGCTTATATCAGAGAACTGCTGCAAGATGAGACAATTAAAAGTTTAGAAGATGCCACAAGGGTTCAAATAGAAGCCATCAAAAAAGAAATGGATCCTTCAGAAATCAATGTTTTGATAGCACATGGATATGTCATTAATTTAACCAATGATACTTCTGAAACGACTGATTCAGAAAGACCGTTAAGTATTGGAACGGCTGAATACGTGAGCGTGGAGCTGTTTGAAGACTTTGATTATGTAGCGTTGGGTCATTTGCATAAGGCTCAAAAAGTAAAGTATGATCGTATCCGTTACAGCGGATCGATATTAAAATATTCTAAATCAGAAGCGGTGCATAAAAAACAAGTATCCCTAGTAACGTTAGAAAAAAATCATGTTGAGATTGAACCAATCTATATCGAATCTAAACGAGATATGCGTATCCTCAAAGGTTTCTTTGCTACATTAATGGAACAGCATTCAGATGATTATGTGTTTTTTGAATTGCTGGATGAAAATTTTGTTATGGATGCAATGAATCAACTGCGTCGTCGTTACCCAAATGCGATGGGCTTGGAATATGCAGCTCAAAAAGAACGCGAAGAAAACGCATCAACTATACATCAAGAACATTTGAAAAAATTATCAGTCCAAGATATTTTTGATGATTTCTATGCACATTACAAAGAAAAAGATTTAACTGTTGAACACAAAAGTATTATTAACAACATTTTGCATGAAATGGAGAGAGGGGAGTAATATGAGACCATTAAAATTAGTTATGAATGCTTTTGGACCTTATAAAGAAAAAGTTATGATTGATTTTACTCAATTTCACCAACAAACGCTATTCTTAGTAAGTGGTCCTACTGGAGCAGGAAAAACTACGATATTCGATGCTATTGCTTACGCTTTATATGATGATGCAAGTGGAACAAGTCGTGGAAAAGATTCTTTTAAATCACAATTTGCTACAGATGAAGTGCTCTGTTTCGTAGAGTTAGAATTTGAAATAACGGGTAAAAAGTATTTTATTAAAAGAAGTCCTGCGCAAAAAGGGCCTGGTAAAAATGGGAAGTTGAAAAATTGGTCTTCAGAAGTGGAATTTCATCATAACGGCACGGTTACCACCAAAATTAATGAAGCAAACAAAGAAATTCAGGAATTGCTTTCATTATCGTATGAACAATTTAAGCAAATCGTTATGCTTCCTCAAGGCGAATTTAAAAAAATGCTGGAATCTAACAGTGCTGATAAAGAAAAGATTTTTCGGAATATTTTCCAAACAGATATGATCAAAGAATTTCAATCGATTTTAAAAGAAAAGGCCAGCGATCTAAAACAAGAAATCAACCAAAGTGAGAGTACCTTACAACAATTTGTTGGAATGATCCCTGAGCACTCTAATGATATCTTAAATGAAGCTGTTGCATATTTCGATATACCAACTATTATAAAAGAATTGGGTCATATAGTTGAAAGTTATCAAAAAAAGATTGTGGACATTGAAAAAGAACTCGCAACTTTAGATGGAAAATACCATAGTAATAAACGGAAAATAGATTTGTTAACTGTTGTAGATTCTCTAGAAAAAGAAAAGAACTTGTTGGACGACAGTAAAGAAATGATTGAAATCAAACGTGTGAATTTGCAGCTTGCTAAAAAAGCAGAAGATTGTTTGGAAGTAAAACGGCAACTAGAAAGAATCGTTAACGAAAAAGAGGCCATTGAAAAAGAACAATGCGAAGAACAACAGAATTTAGCTGAAACAGTAGATCAATTAGATGAAACAGAAAAAAATTATGTTGGTTTACAAACGGCTTATAATGAATTGCCAAATAAGCGAGAAGCTTTGAACAATTTGAAAGAACAAGAAAAGTTACTGAGTGAGCGATCAACTAAGTACGATGTTCAAGCTAACTTAGAGAAAGAAAATGAGCAACACTTACAGTCGATTCAATTGCTAAAAATCAAAGTTGATACAGTGGAAGAACAACTAAAAGAACAAGAACTTGAACTGAAAGAAATCCAGCAGGCAAAAATAAATATGTTGGAGAAGCAGCGCGAAGCAAGTAGTTTGCAGCAAAAACAATACGAAACTAAAAAACAGCAAGAGTCTTTAAATGAGCTAAGTGTATTTTTAGAAAAACAAGCTGTTAAAGCTAGTGAATTTCAAGAAATAGAAAACCAATTTACTCAAATAGAAAGGCAATACCAAGAACAACGGTTGGTTTATAATCGTAATATCGCTGGTGTTCTAGCGAATGATTTAGAAGAGCATAAGGCATGTCCTGTATGCGGATCGCTTCATCATCCTTCTCCGGCACTGGTGGCACCAGACACGATTTCAAAAGAAATGCTGGAAGAGTTAGAAATACAAAAAAATGAAGCGGGTATGAAGTTTGATCGAATCTCTATTGAGTTACAAGGATTAAATGAAACTATTCACTCTAGTGAAAAAAACTTGGCTATTCGAAAAAATGACGTACAGCAAGAACGAAATAAAATTGAACGCCAAGTATTTAATGAAAATAAGCACCAACAGCAACTAACAGCAGAGTTAGCTGATTTGCAAAATAGGGTAAATACAGAAGGGGAAATTGAGAAGAATAAACAAGAAAAAGTACTTCAAATAAAAGAAAAAGAATCAACCATTCAAGAGCTTCACTCTTCAGTTCAATACAATAAAAAGCGAATCGATGAATTGAAAATAGAAATTGATTTGTTAAATGAAACTGTAACAGAAATTGATCTATCGGCGCTGCATAAACAAATTGAAGAAAAAACAAATGAAATCACACATATTGAAAATGACTACATTGAAGCTCAAGAAAAGAAAGTTCAACTAGAAAAAATGCTGACCCAATATCAGACAAGTACGAAATCTTTAGAAAAACAAGTAAAGACTTTACTTGAACGAGAGTCTGAGATGGGAGAAAAATTGAAGCAGCAATTAGCAGTAAACCATTTAGAGGATACTTTCGAAAGCTATTTACTGAAACAAGAAACTAAGCAGCAATTGGGAGAAGAAATAGAATCGTTTGATAAGAAAAAATGGACGAATCAAGCGAATATCTTGGAACAAAAAAAGCTGCTTGAAAAAGAAGGAACCACTCAATCCTGTGAAGTATATACATTGGATAATCAAGAAATTGAACGTGAAAGCATGACATTGAAAGAACAACAGCATGAACAGATTGGAACGAACAAAACAGTACAATCTATTCTTTCTCAAATCCAACTGAACCATCATGCAAAAAAGGATCAACAAGAAGAATATCTAATGTACAAAGAGTTAGCCGAGATGGCTAATGGGTCAAAAGAAACAGATTATATTTCATTTGAACGGTATGTTTTGGGGATTTATTTTGAAGAAATCATTGAAGCAGCGAACACACGGTTTACTCAAATGACTACTAATCGTTATTCGCTTATCCGTAATAAAGAAAAAACAAAAGGTGCAGGTCCTAAAGGATTGGATCTAGATGTATTTGATAATTACACTGGCATGAAAAGAAGTGTTAAAACCTTATCGGGTGGAGAAAGTTTTAAAGCATCTTTAGCACTAGCCTTAGGTTTAAGTGATGTGATTCAAAATCATAGTGGAGGAGTCAGTGTAGATACTTTATTCATCGATGAAGGTTTTGGCACACTAGATGTGGATTCATTAGACAGTGCAATTGAAACATTATTTGAATTAAATCAACGTGGTCGATTAGTAGGGATCATTTCTCATGTTGAAGAGTTGAAAACGAGAATACCAGTCCATATTGAAGTAACAAAATCTTCTAGAGGAAGTCATGCTACTATAAAAGCATAAAAAAAGATCAGGACTTTTGAACTGGTCCCTGTCAAGTAGACAGTGTAAAAAATAAAAACATATTTGTTTTAGACTTATGCTATGTGCATAAGTCTTTTTTCGTGTAGTCCTTCCATAGGTAGGAGGATTAACTAGCCAAGAGATACTTTCTACGGAATGCCAATGGAGCCAAGCCATTGAATTTCAAAGTGATTCTACGTTCATTATAGTATTGAATGAATTGATCAATTCCCTCTTCCAGTATTGAGAGCGTATTAAACCGTTTACGATAATAATATTCTGCTTTCATCAAACCAAAAAATCGTTCAATCGGTTGATTAT